>JAPLKL010000014.1 GCA_026388095.1 Elusimicrobiota bacterium
CCTGCGGCTTTTGACGGTCTGGGGCTTTCCCTTGATCTGAACGGAGGGCACTGGGGCCCGGTCCTCCTTGAGAAGTCTCTCGGTCTGTCCCGAGGCTTGTTCCGGGGCCGCCTGCGCGGCGGCTGCCGGTTTCTTGACCGCGGCAGCCGCCGGAGCGGGCTTCTCCACCGTCTCCGCCTTCTTGGGAGCCGCCTTTACGGCCGACGCCGGCGCGGCAGGCGCAGCCGCCGGCGCGCCCGCAGCGACGAGCTGGATCCAACGGTGGAGAGTGCGGGTGCGGCTCTTGGCGTCCGTGGCCGACAGCACGCACTCATAGCGCCCCCCGGGCAAGCTGCTCCCGAAGTAGTTCTGGCGCCCGTTCCAATATATTTGGTGGAACACCGGGCCGCCCCCCGCGACTTCTTGGAGCGGGGCCAGCTCAGCGCCGCCCGAGGCCGGCTGCAGGAGCTGGAATTTCCAGGACACCAGCCCCGCGGGAGGGTCGGAGACGGAGAACTCGATGACCGCGCCTTCGTTGTCCTCCGGCCGGAGGGCCTGAGGATAGACCCCGAGGCTGATGGGCGGGCCGGCCTCCTCCCCCAGGGAACTCTCCACGACCAGTTCCAGCGGCCGGTTATAGACGAAGACGATGACGACTCCCTTGAAATCCTGCAACGGCTTGGGGATCTCGACCTGGCTGTTGAGCAGGTTCACCCTGACCCGCGGGGTCGCGACCCCGGTGCTGAAGAGGTAGGCGCTGATGCCCATGCTTCGGCGCATGTCCTGCACCTTGGCGTCGCCCGTGGCGGCGTCCTCGGGAAGGATGACCACCTGCGTGCTGCCCAGGCTGAAGACCAGACGCGCCATGGAATCAAGCAGGCGCGCGGCATCCTTATTGAAAGTGATCCCGGAAGAGAAGAGCAGGGCCGACGGGATCCCCAAGGCCTGCGGGTCCCCGTTCTCGAGCATCAGCACCCGGAGGCCGTCGTAGGCCTTGAGCTCCTTGAGGCTGGTCTCGAGCAGGTAGCGCAGCCTGGCACGGATCTCTTTCTTCATGAGGTCCCGGTTGGCGGGCGGCAGGGCCGCGTCGCTGCGCACCGCCGGGCGCACCGCAGGCGCCGGAGCGACTGGGCGGGCGGGAGTCGCCGCGGCGAGCTCGATGCCGGGGGAGTCGGGCTCGGCGATGCGGGGTGCGGCTGATGCGGCCTTGCGGGCCGGCTCACTGGCCACCGTCTCCACCTGGGGTGCGGCCTTGCGGGCCGGCTCGATGGCCACCACCGTCTCCACCTGGGTGGCGGCCGGCGGGGGGGTGCGTTTGAAATCCTTGGTGCCGATGTTCATGCGATGCGTGATCAGGTTGAGATACTCGTTGGCCATGGCCCGCTCCGACGGGTCTCCCTTGACCAGGAGGTCCATGAACCTGTCCATGGCCTGCATGTCGTCTCCCCGCTCGTAGAACATGATGGCTGTCTTCATCGCGCGGCTCTGGCTCGACCCCGGATTCTCTTCATCCTCCTGAGCAGGCGCCGCGACAGCGAGCGCCGCCGCTGCGGCGAAGATCCAGACTAGCCGAATTCTCATGGAAATAGCGACGCAAGCCGCTTCTCGGATAAATCTTAGTTAAAAGCCATTACTGATTTATTTCAGACCCAGGGACCTTAGACCGGCCAGCGCCCCCGCGTTGGCGGGGTCAAGGGATAGAGCCTGCCGGAATCTCGCCGCCGCTTCGCCGATCCGGCCCGCGGCCAGGTCGGCCTGCCCCAGATTGGCGAGCGCCGCGACGTTCTTGGGGTCATGGGAGACAACCCATTCCAAGTGAGGACGAGCCTGCTCGGCCTTTTGGTGATATAGTAAGAGACTCCCGGCCAGGAAGCGCGCCTTGCTCATCTCCGGGAAGCGGGCGGCCAAGCGCAGGGCTTCGTCTAGACTGGCCTGGGAGTAGTCCCCCCGGCTCAGGCGCGCATCAAGCTCGCGCATACGAGCTATCCCTTCGACGATCTCCGGAGGTGGACGCCCCGCGCGCGCCGCCGCGGCCAGCAGGGCCTGCTCCGAGGACTTCATATCCGGAGTCAAGGCCAAGGCCCGGGAGTAGGCGTCCATGGCCTCGGGCCAGCGCTTCTCCAGAGCGAAGAGGTAGCCCAAGTTGTGCCAGTGCTGGGGGTTCGCCGGGAAGAAATGGGTGGCCCGTTGCAGGAGCTGCAGCGCCTCGGCGCGATGGCGGGGGAGGTCCTGCAGGAGCGCGGCGCTGAAGCCGTTGTAGACATCCGCGGAGAGTGGGTTGATGCTCCAGGCCATGCGGTAGTAGTCCAGGGCGCGTTCGGTCTGCTTGAGGCGGGAAATCTTGATCGTGGCGATGTTGAAATAGATCTCGTCGTAGCCCGCGTTGGCCCGCAGCGCCTCGGCATAGACCGAGTCCGCGTCCGAGAACCTGTCGGAGCGCGCGTAGGCGTTGCCCAACTCGTAGATGGCGTTGACCTCGCGGGGGCCCCAGGAGCGCGAGGTCTCCAGTTCCCGGATCGCCATGGGCATGGTGCCCTGCCGGATGAGCTTGAACCCGGCGAAGTAGTGCACCTCCCGCTCCCAGACCCTGACCCAGTACCAGGAGGCCGCCAGGGCCGCGGCCACGGCTGCCGCGGCAAGGGCTTTGGCGACGGCCGGCCGGGGGATGGTCCGCCAGCGCCCCCCCTCCGGCTCGGCGCCCGCGGCGCCCATGGCCAGCCCGGCCATCCACCAGCACAGGAAACCCGGCACCGCGAAGTGGAGGGATACGTTGAGCATGTTGTCCACCAGCATGCCGGCGACGCCGGCGACCGCGGCCGTCCAGACGCCGGGGCGGCGGCCCTGCCTTGACCAGCGGCGCGCCACCGCGAAAAAGGTCGTCCACAGCCAGGCCCAGGCGCCCAGCCCGAACAGGCCGGTCTGGGACCAGACCTCGAGGATCTCGTTGTGGGCGTTGTTGGCATGAGTGCGCATACCCGCGAGGACGTCGAACGTGTTGAGCAGATGCCCTTGGTAGAAGGGGTAGAACAGCTCGAAGAGGCCCCACCCCTTCCCCGTGAGAGGATTCTCGGCTCCCATGAGCCAGGCGCCGCCCCAGATGAGCACGCGCTGGTAGAGAGGACTATAGGGGACCGAAGACTTGGCGGCTTGGCTCATCTCGGTGAGGCGGCTGATGACGCTCGGCGTGTACCCCGTGGCGATGGAGCTCGCCGGCCAGAACAAGACAACGGCCAGCGCCGTGGCGGCGAGCAGCCCGCAAGGCCGGGGCGCCAGCGCGGCCGTCCGGCGCAGGTCGGTGGACAGGGCCAGGAGCAGAAGCACCGCGGCCAGGGCGCCGGCCCAGGAAGAGCGGGTCATCGTGCAGAACAGGGCCGCCTGCAGCGCCAGCGCCACGGCCCCATACACGAGGCGGCCGAGCGACGAGCGTGCCTCGATGAAGCAGGCCACCGCGACCGGCAGCAGCAGCACGTTGTACGAGGAGAGGAAATTGGGATTGCCGAACGTGGAGACCGAGCGGCCGCCGTAAGGGTTGAGCACGTTGGGCCAGATGAACTCGAAATTGAAGTATTGGCTGATCCCGTAGAGCGAGGCCAAGGCCCCCGCGGCCAAGGCCAGATGCAGGAAGTCTAGGACCCGTCCCCGTCGGCAAAGCCAGAAAGCCGCGGCCAGGCCGGAGGCCCAGACCAGAGCCCCGTAGGGATCCCACACATGGAGCCACGGATCGGCGGACGGGCTGCTGGGCCCGCGCATCTGCGGGAACCCCACCCACAGGAAACCCCACAGGACGACGAAGGCGGACCACCAGCCCAAAGCCACGCCCTTGCGGTCCGGCCGCCCGCCGTCGTCCCAAGGCAGCGCGGCGGACAGGTAGTAGGGGAGCATCGCGTTGCAGACCAGGAAGAGCGCGCTGCGTGAACCTTCGCTGACCATGGCGGGGCGGAAGAAGGCGGCGTGCCCGACATAAGCGACGGCCCAGCTCGCGGCGCAGGCGGCCAAGGTCGCCAGCCAGGGCCCGTCTAGAGGAGAGCGGGGGACGCGGATGCCTCCGGGCGCCCAGGCCCCGCGCACGAGATAGGCGCCTCCCGCCGCGGCCAGAGCGGCATTGAGCAGGCAGATCTGGGTGATGTACGGATTGCGGGTCAGGTTGGTGAAGAACAGCAGCGGCGAGACGAAGTGAGCGACGACGAGGCAGAGGATGAAAGAAACGGTCATGTAAACATGAAGAAATCTAGCCGGGGATGGGGCTCGAACCCACAACCTATCGCTTACGAAGCGATTGCTCTACCGTTGAGCTACCCCGGCGCGACAGGGATTCTACCACATTATCGCGTTCAAAGTGGAAACTGCCGACCCCTTTTAAAGTATAATCTTAAAACATGATTAGAAAGATGATTCCCGAGTGGATGGTCCCTCGGGGCGGGACGTTCCGCAAACCCAAGGACTGGGCGGACAATCTCAAGCCGGACCCCGCGGCCGCCCCCGCGCATCCTGAGATCCCCCACGACCTGCGCCAGGCCATCCGGAAAGCCCAAGAAGCGGTCTTGCGTCTCCAGGACAAGGAAGAGGGCTATTGGTGCGCGGATCTCAAGGCCGACACCACCATCGATTCCGACACCATCATGCTGTACAACTTCCTGGGCCGCGGGACCTCGGTCAAGATCCGCAAGCTCGCCGCCCACATCCTCAAAGAGCAGCTCCCCTGTGGAGGCTGGCCTATCTATCGCAACGGCCCGGCCGACATCTCGGCCACTGTGAAGGCCTACTGGGCCCTCAAGTTCGCGGGTTTCTCCGCCACGGACGAGCGCCTCGCCAAGGCCCGACGCCGCATCCGGGAGCTCGGCGGCATCCACAAGGTCAACACCTACACCAAGTTCTACATGGCCATCTTCGGGCAGTACGACTGGCGCGGCGTGCCCACCATCCCGCCGGAGCTGATGCTGTTCCCGAAATGGTTCTATTTCAACATCTACGAGATGTCCTCCTGGACCCGGGCCATCGTGGTCCCCCTGTCCATCGTCTGGTCCTACCAGCCCGCCATCCCTTGCCCGCCCCACGCGGCGCTGGGCGAGCTGTTCCCTGATTCCCGGCGCCACATCCCCCTCAAGGACGCGGTGGGGGCGCACAGCTTCCTCTCCTGGACCACCTTCTTCCTCCTCTGGGACCAGGGGTTGAAGGCCATGGAGGGACGGGGCGGGCACTGGATCCGGATCTGGGCACTGCGCCTGGCCGAGGATTGGATGCTGGAGCGGCTGCAGGACTCCGACGGCCTGGGCGCCATATACCCCGGCATCGTCAACACCATCATGGCCATGAAGTGCCTGGGCTATCCGGACACCGACCCGCGCCTGGTCGAGCAGCTCGAGGAGCTCGACCGCCTGGAGCTGCCTCAAGAGGGCGGCGAGTCGACCGAGTGGCAGCCCTGCCGCTCACCGGTCTGGGACACGGCCATCTCCGTCATCGCCCTGGCCGAGTCCGGCATGGAGCGCGGCCACCCGGCTCTGGTGCGCGCCGCCGACTGGCTCATGAGCAAGGAGATCAAGACCGCCGGCGACTGGAAGGTGACCAACCCGGCCGGCCCGGTCGGCGGCTGGGCCTTCGAGTTCAACAACGCGTTCTATCCCGACATCGACGACTCCGCCATGGTCATGCTGGCCCTGCGCCACGTCCATCTCGACGAGCACACGGCCCATCGGCGGGAGAAGTCCTGCCTGCGCGGGCTCAACTGGCTGCTCTCCATGCAGTCCAAGGACGGCGGCTGGGCCGCCTTCGACAAGGACAACAACAAGGTCATCCTGACCAAGATCCCGTTCTCCGACCACAACGCCATGATCGACCCGCCCTGGGCCGACATCACCGGCCGGGTGCTCGAGTTCCTGGGCTACATCGGTTACGACCAGAGCTACCCGGCCGTGGCCCGGGCCGTGCGCTTCCTGCGCGAGGAGCAGGAAGAGGACGGCTCCTGGTTCGGCCGCTGGGGGGTCAACTACATCTACGGGACCTGGCAGGTCCTGCGGGGCCTGGCGGCCATCGACGAGGACATGAGCCTGCCCTACGTGCGCCGGGCCGTGGACTGGCTCCGCTCCGTGCAGCTGCCGGACGGCGGCTGGGGCGAGACCTGCGCCACCTACGAGGATCCCTCCCTGAAGGGCAAAGGCCCAGCCACGCCCTCCCAGACCGCCTGGGCCATCATGGGTCTTATGGCCGCCGGGATCTATGACGACTCCGTGAGCCGGGGCGTCGAGTACCTGGTGCGCACGCAGAGGACGGATGGGACCTGGGACGAGACCGAGTACACGGGGACGGGCTTCCCCAAGGTCTTCTATTTGGAATACACGATGTACCGCAATTATTTCCCCATCCACGCCCTCGGAGTCTACCAATCGGCCCTGGGAGAGGCGCTCTGCGAGGACGACGAGACGGCTCCGGCCGGAGCCGAGGTCCGCTAGCCGGCGATGCCCTCCCCTTTGGCGCTGCAGTTGGCGGTGTTCCGCTACATCCTGGGCCGAAAGCTCAAGGGCGATAAGCGCTTCCCCCTGGTGCTCATGCTCGAGCCGCTTTTCGCCTGCAACCTTGAGTGCGCGGGCTGCGGCAAGGTCCAGTTCCCCGCGGAGGTCCTCAAGAAGCGCCTGACCCCGGAGGAGTGCTGGGAAGCGGCCGGGGAGTGCGGCGCGCCCGTGATCTCCGTGGCGGGCGGCGAGCCCCTCATACACCCGCAGATCGACGAGATCGTGAGGGGTCTCGTGGAGCGCGGCAAGTACGTGTTCCTGTGCACCAACGCCTTGCTGCTGGAAAAGAATCTGCACCGCTTCAAGCCCTCCGCCCACCTCATCCTCTCCGTGCACCTCGACGGCCGCGAGCCGGTGCACGACCGCATCGTGTGCCGCGAGGGCGTGCACAAGACCGCGGTCTCGGCCATCAAGGCGGCCAAGGCCGCGGGCTTCCGGGTGATGACCAACTCCACCATCTTCCAGGGCCAGGACCCGGCCGAGTTCCGGCTCTTCTGCGAGGAGCTCGCGGGCCTGGGCACGGACGGCATCATGATCGCGCCCGGCTTCGCCTACTCCAAGGCCAAGGGCCAGGAGATGTTCCTCAAGAAGGAGCAGACCCGGACCTGGTTCCGCGAGGCCCTGAAGGACTGGCGCAAGATGGGCTGGGACTTCAACCACAGCCCCTTCTACCTGGACTTCCTCGAGGGCAAGCGCGAGTACGACTGCACGCCCTGGGGCCTGCCCCTGCGCAACGTGTTGGGCTGGCAGAGGCCCTGCTACCTCTTCGAGGAGGGCGGCTACGCCAAGACCTACAAGGAGCTGCTCGAGACCACGCCCTGGGACAAGTACGGCCGGGCCTCGGGCCATCCGGCCTGCGCCCACTGCATGTCGCACGTGGGCTTCGAGCCCTCCTCCGTGGTCGACGCCTTCTCCTCGCCCAAGAGGTTCCTGGAGCTCATCTGGGACTTCGCCACCATCCGCGGGCCGCGCAAGGCGCAGGCCGCCTACCCGCGGTGATGGACAAAGCCTTCCTTACAGGCGGCACCGGCTTCGTGGGCGCCAACCTGGCGCGCCTCCTGCTCGAGCAGGGCTTCGCGGTGAAGGTCCTGGCCCGGCAGGGCTCGGACCGCCGGAACCTCGACGGGCTGCCCGTTGAGTTCGTCAGCGGCGGGCTGCTGGACAAGGACGCCCTGGCCGCGGGCTGCGCCGGGGCGCGCTACGTCTTCCACGTGGCCGCCGACTACCGCATCTGGGTGCCGGACCCGGCCGAGATGCGGCGGGTCAACGTGGACGGCAGCGTCAACGTGGTCCGGGCCGCGGCCGAGGCGGGCGCCGAGCGCATCGTCTACTGCTCCAGCGTGGCCGCGATCATGCCGCCCGACGGCCGGACCGCGGTCGACGAGAGATCCCGCTATCCCGGGGTGGACGCGGTGCCCGGCGACTACAAGAAGTCCAAATATCTCGCGGAACTGGCCGTGCTGGAGCTGGCCGCCAAGGGCGCGCCCGTGGTGGCGGTCAACCCGGCCGCGCCCATCGGTCCCTGGGACCGCAAGCCTACGCCCACCGGGAAGATCCTGGTCGATTTTCTCAACGGCCGCATGCCTTCCTACATCGACACGGGCCTCAACGTGGTGCACGTGCGCGACGTGGCGCTGGGGCACCTGCTCGCGGCCCGCAAGGGCCGGGTGGGCGAGCGCTACATCCTGGGCGGCGAGAACCTCACCTTCAAGGGGATTCTGGACATCCTCTCCGAGGTCTCCGGCCGGCGCGCGCCGCGCTTCAGGACCCCTTACGCCGTGGCCTACGGCTTCGCGGCGGTGGACACGGCCTTCTCGCGCCTGACCGGCTCCGAGCCCCGCGCCCCGCTCGACGCGGTGCGCATGGCGAAGCACTACATGTGGTACGACTCGGGCAAAGCGGTCCGCGAGCTGGGCTACGCCCCGGTCCCGGCGCGCCAGGCCCTGGCCGACGCGGTGGCTTGGTTCAAGGCCAACGGCTACGTGAGGGCCGCGTCGTGAGCGGAATCCTCGTGGCCGCGGCCACGCGCTGGGAGTCGGAGCCCATCCGCAAGGCCCTGCGGGGCTCCCGCCCGGCGCTCGTTCTGCGCACAGGCATGGGTCCGAAAGCCGCGACAGCGGCCCTCTCGCGCCTGGAGACCGAGCCCGCTCTCGTGGTCAGCGCGGGCTTCGCCGGCGCCCTGCAGGCGGACCTGCGCTGCGGGGACCTGGTGGCTTGCCAGCTCACACCCTGCCCGCTGGCTGCCCAGGCCCTGGAGACCTCCGCCGTGGCCCTGGGAATGGTCCCGCGCTTCGGCCGCATCCTGCACTCGGATTTCGTGCTGACCACGCCCGAGCAGAAGCGGGAGGCTGGCGAGCGCACCGGCGCCCTGGCCGTGGACATGGAGTCCTCGGCTATCGCGGAGTGGGCCCAAAAACGCGGCCTGCCGGCTTTGGCCGTGCGCGTGGTCTTCGACGAGTTGGACCGGCCTCTGCCCGCCGCGGGCTGGGCCATGCTCAACCCGTTCTTCTGGCCCCGGCTGGCCGCGTTCTGGCCCGTTCAGCGGCGCGCGGCCGCGGTCCTGGCTTCCGTCATGAGATCCTTCCTGGAGGCGCTGTGAACAGCCTGCTCAACCGGTATCTGGAATCCACCTCGAAGCGCGTCGAAGCGGTCCTCGACCGCCTGCTCAAGGCTAAGTCCGAAGAGCCCGAGTCCATCCGCAAGGCCATGCGCTACTCGCTCTTCGCGGGCGGCAAGCGTCTGCGGCCGGGCCTGGTGGCGGCCGGCGCCGAGTGCTGCGGCGGCCGAGCCGTCCGGGTCCTCAAGCCGGGAGCCGCCCTGGAGATGATCCACACCTATGCCCTCATCCACGACGACCTCCCGGCCATGGACGACGACGACCTGCGCCGCGGCAAGCCCACCAGCCACAAGGTCTTCGGGGAAGCCCTGGCCATCCTCGCCGGCGACGGGCTTCTGACTTTGGCCTTCGAGACCGCGGCCGCCAACGCGCGCGAGTGCCGCCTGTCCGGTCCCGCGACCGCCGAGCTGATCCGGGTCATCGCCGCGGGCGCGGGCACCTCGGGCATGGTGGGCGGCCAGGTCGCGGACCTGGGCGCCGAGAAGTGGCGCGGCCGCCTCTCGCGCCCGCGCGCCGCGCGCCTGCTCGAGTACATCCACCTGCACAAGACCGGCGCCCTCATCACGGCCAGCCTGGAGGCCGGGGCCATCCTGGCCAGGGCTTCCGCAGCCCAGCGCCGCGCCCTGCGCGCCTACGGCCGGGCCATCGGGCTCTCCTTCCAGGTCGCCGACGATATCCTCGACGTGGTCGGGGACAAGAAGAAATTGGGGAAAAAGGGCTCGGACGCGGCGAACCAGAAGCTCACCTACGTCTCGCTCCACGGGCTGGAGCGCGCCCGGGCCGAAGCCGCCAAATGGACCCGCCGCGCCCACGCCGCCCTGCGCCCGTTCGGCCGGCGCGCCCGGGTCCTGCACGAGCTGGCCGACTATATCGTCACGAGGGATAGATGACCATGGAACTGCTGCCCCGCATCCAGGACCCCGCGGACCTGCGCAAGCTCAAGCCGGAACAGCTGCCCCAGGTCTGCGACGAGCTGCGCGAGACCATCATCGACACCATCTCCAAGAGCGGCGGTCACCTGGGCTCTAGCCTGGGGGCCACGGAGATCATCACGGCCCTGCACTACGTCTTCCAGACCCCGCGCGACAAGGTCATCTTCGACACCGGCCACCAGAGCTACAGCCACAAGCTCCTGACCGGCCGCCGGGAGAAGTTCGCCGGCATCCGGCAGTTCGGCGGCATCTCGGGGTTCCCCAAGCGCTCCGAATCCGAGTACGACGTCTTCGGCACGGGACACGCCTCCACCGCCATCTCCGCGGCCCTGGGCGTGGCGTCCGCGCGCGACCTCAAGGGCGAGGACTTCAAGGTGGTGGCCTTGGTCGCCGACGGCTGCATGACCGGAGGCGAGGCCTACGAAGGCCTGCAGAACGCCGGCATGCTGCAGTCGGACCTGCTCGTCATCCTCAACGACAACCAGATGTTCATCTCTAAGCGCGTGGGGGCCTGGGGCACCTTCCTGACCAAGCTCCTGACGCTGGGCGCGGTGCGCGGCGCCGAGGACTCGGTCAAGAAGTTCCTGGCGCGCTTCCAGTTCTGGGGCTCCAGCATCCTGCGCGTGGCCAAGCGCGCGCGGGTCCTGCTCTTCCCGGGCATGCTCTTCGAGGAGATGGGCTTCGCCTACTTCGGCCCGGTCGACGGCCACGACGTGGTCCAGCTCGTCGAGGTCCTGCGCCACGTCAGGACCCTGCGCGGGCCGGTGCTGCTGCACTGCGTCACGAAGAAGGGCAAGGGCTACCCGTACGCGGAGAACGACGCCACCGCCTTCCACGGTCCCAGCCGCTTCGACGTGAGCACGGGGCACTTCCTCAAGAACCCCACGCCCAAGGCACCCCCGCCCAGCTACACCGCGGTCTTCGGCAAGGCGGTCGTGGAGGAGGCCCGGCGCGACCCGCGCGTGACGGCGATCACCGCGGCCATGCCCGAGGGCACGGGCCTCGACGAATTCCGCGAGGAGTTCCCACGCCGCTTCTACGACGTGGGCATCGCCGAGGCGCACGCGGTCACCTTCGCGGCGGGCCTGGCGGCCGAAGGCTACCGGCCGGTGGTCGCCCTCTACTCCAGCTTCCTTCAGCGCGGTTTCGACCAGGTGGCGCACGACGTCTGCCTGCAGAACCTGCCGGTGACCTTCGCCATCGACCGCGGCGGCCTGGTGGGCGAGGACGGCCCCACGCATCACGGGGTCTTCGACCTGGGCTTCCTGCGCCTGCTGCCCAACATCACGGTGATGGCGCCGGCGGACGAGAACGAGCTGCAGCACATGCTGCGCACCGCGCTGTCCTTGGGCACGCCGGCCGCGCTGCGCTACCCCCGAGGCCTGGGGGAGGGAGTGGCCATGGACCCGGAGCCCCAGCCCCTGCCCGTGGGCAAGGGCGTGCGTCTCAAGGACGGCTCGGCCGTGACCATCCTGGCCATCGGCGACCGCGTGCACCCCGCTCTGGCGGCCGCGCATCTGCTCGACGACCAGGGACTCTCCACGGGCGTCATCAACATGCGCTTCGTCAAGCCCCTCGACGCGGAGCTCGTGCGCCAGGCCGCGGCCGCCACGCCGCGTCTGGTCACGGTGGAGGACAACGCCCTGCCGGGCGGCTTCGGCCCCTGGAGTCCTCGCCGGCGCAGGTCCTGCGCCTGGGGATCCCGGACCACTGGGTGGAACACGGCTCCCTGGACAAGCTCTACGACCTGACGGGGATCTCATCCAAGAAAATCGCGCAGCGCGTCGCCGAGTGGCTGGGGCACAAGCCCCGCCCGGCCGGAGAGCCGGCCGGCGCAAGAAATGCCTGAGAGGTATCCGCCTATGATCACTGACGAGACCAAGACTTTGACCGAAGAAGAGTTCGCGGTGCTGACCGAGGACCAGCAGGCCGAGGCCCCGGTCGCGCCTCCCGCGGAGGAGACCGACCCCGAGAAGCTGAAGAAGATCGCGCGCAAGCCGCCCAAGGAAGGGCCGTGCAAGCGCTGCGGCCAGGACCGGCCCCTCAACCGCCTGATGCTGTGCTACCCTTGCTGGGTCAAGACCGAGCTCGAGAAGACCGGCTGGAGGGAAGGCATGCCCCACCCGGACTGGTGCCACTGCGAGGGCATCAAGGACCACCAGCGCAAGTCCGACGGGAACTGAAAGGCCTTTGTGAGGGGCGCCCGCAAAGAGGAATAGCGCGGGCGCGACTGCCGGCGCGAAGCGCCGGCAGTTCTATTTAAAGACCATCTTGCGGTAGTGCGCCAACTCCGCGATGGACTCGCGCACGTCGGCCAGGGCCTCGTGCTGCTTGGCCTTGTCGTACGCGCAGGACTTGCCCAGATACCACCGCTGCGCCAGCTCCTTGACCGTGCTGACGTCGATGGAGCGGTAGTGGAAGAAGTCATGCAGCAGCGGCATGTAGCGCACCAGGAAGCGGCGGTCCTGGCCGATGGTGTTGCCGCACAGCAGGGACTTGCCGGGCCGGCACCACCGGACCAAGAACTCCAGGGTCCGCGCCTGCGCGTCGGCCACGGTGACTGTGGACCGGCGCACGCGCTCGGTCAGGCCGGACTGGCCGTGGTGCTCCACGCACCAGGGGTCCATGCCGGCCAGGACCTCGTCCGGTTGGTGGATGGCCAGGCAGGGGCCCTCGGCCAGCTCGCGCAGATCGCTGTCCGTGACGATGGTGGCGATCTCGAGGATGGTGTCCTTTTCGGGATACAGGCCCGTCATTTCCAGATCGAGCCAGACCAGGTTCTTTTCGCTGACCATATTGTCGAGGATAACGGCCGAGGCATGATAGCAAATCTGTGCGTGAGCGCGGCCGCCCTCAGGGATCGCGTTGGCTGTCATGTGACTTAAATCACCTTGACACCGGTTTTGGGCTTCTGTTAGACTAGCTACGCAGGTACGCCGACCCGTTTACGGCAAACCAATGAGGAGGACTCAGGAAATGCAACGACTCGCAAAGTTGAGTGTTCTCGTCGCCGCCGCAGCCGTGAGCGTGGTGGTCGGCTGCTCCGCCCCGCAGAAAGCCAGCCCTATCGCCAGCAACGCGCCGGAATGGGTCAATAAGGGCTCCGGAGCCTTCAAGGACGCGCAGGGCGCCGCCGTGTTCTACGGCGTGGGCATCGCCCAGGGCATCCGCAACCGCGCCCTGCAGGTGACGGCCGCCGATGACCGCGGCCGCGCCGAGATCGCCAAGATCATGAACAGCTACGTCGTGGTCCTGACCAAGGACTACATGGCCTCCGTCACGGCCGGCGACATGAGCAAGTCCAGCGAAGAGCAGATGGTCAGTTCGACCATGAAGAACTTCGCCAAGTTCACCCTGCACGGCGCCATGCCGGTGGACCACTGGAAGGACCCGACGGACGGCACGCTCTTCGCCCTCATCAAGCTCGACATGGGCGCGGTCAAGAAGAGCCTCGATGAGTCCAAGGAGCTGGATTCCAAGATGCGTGACTACGTCAAGGCCAACGCGGAGAAGGCTTTCGACGAGCTCGCGGCTGAGGAAGCCAAGCACTAAGCCGGCCCGGCGTTAGAGGACCGGTCCCCAGCGGCAGGCGCATCGCCGCCTGCCGCTGGGAGCTATCCGACACCTGAAGGAGAGACCATGTTCAAATCCCTGCTACCCGTCTGTATCGCCGTCCTGTTGTTCCCGGTCCTGGCCGGCTGCGCCGCGACCGAGGTCAAGCGCATGGACGTGGCCGAGGTCAAGGACCTCAGCGGCCGCTGGAACGACACCGACTCCCGCCTGGTCGCCGAAGAGATGATCAAGGACTGCCTCTCCCGCCCCTGGCTGGCCACCGCCACCTCGTTCAAGGGCAAGAACCCCACCGTCATCGTGGGCACCGTGCGCAACCAGAGCAGCGAGCATATCGCCACCGACACGTTCACAGAGGACCTGCAACGCGAGCTCATCAACTCGGGCAAGGTCGAGTTCGTGGCGAGCAAGGGTGAGCGCGGCGACGTCCGCGACGAGCGCCTCGACCAGGACACCAACTCATCCGAGGAGACCCGCAAGGAGCACGGCCAGGAGCTCGGCGCCGACTTCATGCTCAGCGGCATCATCAGCACCATCACGGACCAGGAAGGCGGCCAGTCGGTGGTGCTCTACCAGACCAACCTCAAGCTGCTCAATATGAAGAGCAACCAGATCGCCTGGAACGGCCAGAAGAAAATCAAGAAGTACGTCAAGCGCGCCAAGGCCTCTTGGTAAGCCGGTGACCGTCAGCTGCCGCCGTCCGGAGAGAACATGCTAAGGATTCCCTCATACATCCCCATCCGGACGGCGGCGGCCGCCGTGTTGCTGTGCGCCGTGGTCGGCTGCCAGTCCGGGCCGTCCGGCTCGTACAAGAAGAAGATCAACACCGACTTGGCGGCGCAGAACTACGCCCAGGCCGAGATGGACGTCGAAAAAGCCAAAGAGGGCGAATACGGCAAGAAGAACATGGTGCTGTTCTACCTCGACAAGGGCACGGTCCTGCACCACGCAGGCAAGTACGCGGAAAGCGACAGCGCCTTCGACCAGGCCGAGCAGCGCATGGTGGAGCTCTACACCAAGAGCATCACCAAGGCCGCGGGCATGCTGGTCCTCAACGACGGCACCGCGGACTACGCGGGCGAGCCCTTCGAGCGCGCGATGACCAACGTGTACCGGGCCTTCAACTGGCTCTTCCAGGGCAAGCTCGACGAGGCCCTGGTCGAGGCGCGCAAGGCGGGCATCTTCCTCGACGAGCTCAACCGCACGTTGGAGGGCAAGGCCAAGTACAAGGACGACGCCTTCGCCCAGTACCTCGCGGCCCTGCTCTACGCCGACGCGGGCAAGATGGACGACGCCCGCATCTCCATGGATAGGGCCATGGACGCCTACGGCTGGTACCAGTCCTCCTACGGCTCGGCCAAGCCGCACTTCGAATTCCCCAAGGAGGACAAGAAAGCCCAGCGCGGCGAGCTGGTCTTCGTGCACTTCAACGGCGCGGCGCCGATCAAGGTGTCCAAGACCTTCCAGGTCGCCTGGGGCAACGCCGTCGCCATCGCCAAGGAGAACGACACCGAAGCCCAGGGCGCGCAGTTCTCCAACGGCCTGCGCGCGGGCATCACGGGCAACTCCATCACGGTGTCCTATCCCGAGTATGTGGCCCAGCCGTTCCGTACCAAGGGCTCCGAGGTCTCGGTCGACGGCGGCGAGGCCCTCCCGGCCACGCTGATGGAGGACATCCAGGCCATCGCCACCAAGACCCTGCAGGACCGCATGGCCATCATCCGGACCCGGGCCATCGCGCGGGCCACGGTGAAATACGTCCTGGCCGAGGTGGCGTCCCGGGCCGCGGCCAAGGGCTGCGACCAGATCGGCGGGTTCGGCGCCATCGCCTGCAAGGCCTTGGCCCGCGGCGCGGCCCACGGCATCGCCGCGGCCAGCGAGGTCGCGGACACCCGCTGCTGGGGCACCTTGCCCGCCGAGATCCGCATGGCGCGCCTGAAGCTGCCCGTGGGCAAGCACACGGTCTCGGTCAACTTCAAGGACGCCGCCGGCAACGTCGTCGGCACGCATGTCTTCAATGATGTGGACATCGCCAAAGGAAAGCGGACTTATCTGAGTTATCGCACCGCTGACGCGGTGGAGCCGGGGCAGCCGGCCGCCGGGTCTCAGGCGGCGAAATCGGGGGTCAAAAGATGAAGAAGACACTGCTAATCCTCATGTCGCTGGCCTGCGCCTGCGCGAGCCCGACTCCGGCCAAGGCCAATCCCCGGAATCCGAAGCCGGAGTGGGTGGACGGCTCCAGCATGGAGTACTCCCGGGACAAGTACCTGACCGGAGTCGGCAGCGCCGACGACCGGGCCACGGCGCAGGAGCGCGCCCGCGGGGAGATATCCAAGATCTTCTCCTCGCAGATCACGGTCAACACGGCCTCGCTGGCGGCCGAATCCACCGTGCAGGTCACGGGCAAGAAGGACCAGAACTCCTTCTCGCAATCGGTCTCCAACAGCGTGGAGAACGTGTCCAAGAAGGTCTTGGAGGGCGTGGAGATCCCGGAGACCTGGCAGGACGACGCTTCGCGGGTCTATTACGCCCTGGCGGTGCTGGATAAGTCCAAGTCCGTATCCGCCATCACGGACAAGATCGCGGACTTCGACGCCCAGGTCAAGCAGTGGTACGCGCAGATGGTCCAAGCCACGGACAAGCTGCTCAAGGTCAAGGCCGGGATGAAGCTCCTGGCCCTGTTCAAGGCCCGCAAGGGCCTGGAGAGCGACCTGCGCATCCTCGACGGCAAGGGCATGCCCAATCCGGTGGACGAGGCGGCGGTGCGCGCCGCGGCCGCCAAGACCCTCTCCGAGCTGGACGTGGCCATCGACGTCTCGGGCACCAAGTCCCGCGAGGTGGAGACGGGCGTGGTCAAGGCCTTGAACGGCTTCGGCCTGCAGGCCACGGCCGGCGCCCCGCAGGGCGCGGTGGACATTCTGGTCACGGGCGAGGCTGAGACCAACCCGGTGGAGGGCACGGACGTGCGCTGGAAGTTCGCGCGCTCCTACGTGACCGTGAGCCTCAAGGACGGCCGCACCAACAAGGTCTTCCTGCAGTTCGACGTGGCCGAGAAGGGCTCCTCAGGCGACTACAACACCGCGGCGCGCAGGAGCCTCGCCAACCTCTCCAAGAAGGTGGCGTCGGCTATCAACGACGGCATCACCGAGTATTTCGAGAACCAGTAAGCTCCGACAAAGAAGCCCCGCTCGCCGCATGGAGCGGGGCTTCTTGTTTTATCGGGAGCCATCCCAGCGGGAGGCACGCTGGAAGGCGTCGACGCCGACGCGGTCGGCCAGGGATGGGTCGTCTGTGAAGGGGTTGCGGTTGCCCTGGAATCGCTCGATGAGATCGTTGCGCCGCATCTCGTCCGGGCCGGGCGGGAAGCTCCGGTTCCAGGACAGGAGCAGCTCCAGCTTCTGGTTCCAGAAGGCGGGGTTGAACCCACCGTTGGAGATGTTCTGGTCGCAGTACCGGGTGTAGAAGTAGAGCAGGGCCCGGGCGACCCGGCCCTTGGCCGCGTCCGGCGGTTCGAAGACGCCCTGCCCGGACTTGGCGCCGCCGTCGTTGTGGTACTCGCCCTGCCCCTGGACCACGCCGAAGGGCATGCTGCCCCGCATCCCGTTGGGATGGATGAAGGTGGCCAGCAGATGGTGCAGGTCGGACTTCATGGGCAGGCGCTTGGAGAAGAAGGACTGCGGCCAGGTGTGCTCCACGTTCATGCCCTGGCTGTCCACGAAGGCGTCGCCGTTCTGGTCGCCGCTCTCCCGGTAGTCGGAGCCTTCCGCGCTGGTCCCGGCCACGAAGACGCCCGAATAGGCGTCGATCACGCCGCGCCGGCCCCCGCGCTCGACGTTGTCCGCGGTGGAGAACATGTAGTGGGAGGCCTCTTGATATTCGTGCTGGCGGTAGCCGCGGCCGGAGCTCTCGTGCAGCGAGGCGAGGAGTTGGGCTCCGGATCCGGCCGCCGCGGCGGGAGCGGCGACCGCGGCCCGGACCGCGGGGACCTCGACGGCAGGCGCGCCGCCCGAGAGACGGCGCAGGGAGTCGAGCGCGGCGTCGTCCTGCTGGGCGCCGCAGAGCGCGGCGGAGAAAGGCAGGACCAGGGCCAGGGCCAGGCGCCTGAGTTGGGGCATAGGCCCAGTATAGGTCGCAAGACCCAGAAGCGCCAGGGGCTGCGGGCCCAGAGCCTCCTGGGCCTAAAGACCTACTGCCCGCCCGTCGGCGCCGCCTCTTCCTGGGGCGCCCTCTGGAAGAACTGCTTGATGAACTTGCCCACCTGCGTCTTGGTCACGGGCTTGTCGAAACTGCCCGTCACCTTGATCTCCATGGGCGCCACCCGCCCCACCTGGGCCGTCACGGTGAGGTCGAGCTTCTCCGTGGGAAGATTGATCGTCCCCTGCGACTCCACCTGCGCCGCGTCGCTGTAAAGGTGCGTGTCCCGCACCGTCATCACGCCCTTATCGAACTTGTAGTCCCCCGCGATCTCCGTGAACGTGATGTTGTTGAAATCCGGAAAGATCCGGATGCCCCCGATGCCCCCGATCTTCTGGATGATGAGCAGAGGGAAGATCAGGACCTTCACGATTGGCGACTGCGTCGCCAGCTTGCCGATGTTGTTGAAATTCCCCCCCGCCACCTGTAAGGTCGCGGTCCCGTCCAAGGACTTCATGTCCGGCGTCATGTCCGAAAGCTCCCAGAAGGCCTTGACCCCCTTGGCCGTCACGTTCGGATGGCGCAGCTCCCCGACGGTGAAGCGACCCCGCATGGAGAGGGGAGGCGTCGGCTTGGGCTTCTCCCCCGTCTTCGCCTCTTTCTTGGCTTCTTTCTCCTTCTGCTGGGCCGCCAGAGCCGCCTTAGCCGTCAGATATCTGCCCAAATCGAAGCGGTCGAGGTCGGCCACCAGGTCGATGAACGGCTCGGCCCGGTAGTTTTTCACCGTCAGGTCCATCGCCAGCTTGCCGTCGGCCACCTTGCCCGTCAGGTTCGGGATGTCTATGCGCCGCTCGTCGAAGGACGCCGTGCCCGTGAACTCCGACAGCGCCAGGCCCGCCACCGTCGCGCCGATCCCATCGAACTTCATCTTCCCGCCCACCAGGAACTTCGAGGCCGGCCCAGAAAGGCTCAAGGCGAAGAAGCCCTTGCCGCTCAGTTTCTGCTCCCGCGTCTCCGGGGTCACCTGCGTCAGTTCGTCGAGCACGAACGAGCGGCACTTGAGAAGGAGGTCCAAGACCGGATCCTTGGAGCGCACCGACTTCACCTTGCCCGACACCTCCAGGTCGTTCTTGCCCACCACCAAGCGCAGCCGGCTGAACTCCACATTGTCCATCCCGCCCGATGCGGAGAGCTCTACCTTGGAAGCCGGCACTTGCAGGTCCGGCGGAACCTGCGGGAACGGGATATCCGCGGACTTGAAGGCCGGCAGGGCCAGATTCGCGGTCACGGAAAGCTCCGGCTCCGGGCTGCCTGAGAACGGCTTGCGCACGAGGCCCTTGATCTCCGCTTCGCCCGCGGAAGTCTTGATCTTGATCGAGTCCACGGTCACATCTTCCCCGTCGGAGCGCAAGACCGCGTCCACCTTGGCCGCCGGAACGACCAGTCCCGCCGGCAGCTTCACCAGCGCAACATCCTCCGCCTTGGTCGCCGGGAAGTCCAGCCGCAATCTGGCCTTAAAATCGCGCCCCTTCGGCTTGCCCATCAGGTCCGAGACCTCGCCCGAGGCCTCCAGGTCCGCGCCCGCCGCCTTCACCTTCAGGCTCGTGATGCTCGCGTCCCAGCCCCGCAGGGCCAAGTCCGCATCCACGGTCGCGGCCGGTATGACCAGGTCCGCCGGCAGCTTGACGAACGGGACGGCCGAGCCCTTGGTCTTGGGAAGCTCCACATGAGCCTTCGCCTTGAGCTCGCCCGGAGTCGGCTTGCCCATCAGGTCCTTGACCGAGCCTGAAGCGTCGATGGTCGTGCCCTCCGCCTTCACGCGCAGAGAGCTGATCGAAGCGTCCCATCCTTGCAGAGCCAGCTCCGCGTCCACCTTGGCCGCGGGTATGACCAGTTCGGGGGGCATCTTCAGATAGGGGACCGTCGAGGCCTTGGTCTTAGGGATGTCCAGGCTCACCTTGACCTTGAATCCCTGAGGCCGGGGCAAGGACGCCAGCAGGTCCGCCACCGTGCCCGAAGCCTCGACCTGCGCCCCCGCGGTCTTCACGCGCAGGGAATCGAAGGAGGCTTGCCAGGCCGTGAGCTTCAGGCTCGCGTCCACGGTCGCCCGCGGGATGACCAGTCCGGGCGGCAGCTTCACGCCGGGGATAGCCTTGGTCTCAGGGACTTCCAGGTGCACCTGCGCCTTGAGGTCAGGCTCGGGCTTTGCCGAGTAGACCTTCGCCAGCCGGCCTGTGGATTCAACGGTGCCCAGCTTGGTCCTGACCTTGAGCCCGTCGAAGGCGAGCTCGTCGCCGGCCAGCTTGAAGCGCCCCGCCAAGTCGGCCTCAGGCACCAGCAGGCCCTTGGGCAAGGGCAGGCTCACCAAGGCCTGCAGGGCCGGCGCCCGCGGGTCGAAGCCGGGCGTATGGACCTTGAGCGTCAGGTCCCCGGCCGGCTTGGGACCGGTGCTGGTGATCACGCCCTTGGCCTCCACCGAGGCCAGCTCCGCGCCGGCGAGGCTCAATTTGGCCGCCAAGTCGAGCTTGGGCGCGGCGAGGTTGGCGACCTTGCCGGAGAGGCGCAGCTCCCGGCCGGAGTCCTCCAGACGCAGGGACTTGATCACCGCGGACATGCGTTCCGGCTTGCCGTCGCCCAGGTTCACCTTGCCCGAGAAGGCCAGCGACGCGGCCAAGGGCTTGCCCGCGACCTTGCCGTCCGCGCGCAGGTCCAGGTCCACGTTGAAAGGCCCGTCCAGGTGGAAGTCCGAGACCTTGGCGCTGGCCACGGTCAGCTTCACGTCCTGGCCCGCGGCCGCGTCCTTATAGGAAATGCCGGCGTTGCGGAGGACCGCCTTCTTGACGAGCAAGGACAAGGCCATGCCCCCCGGGACCGCGCCCGCGGCCGGGGCCGTTGAGCCCCCGATATCCGAGAAGTTGAAGACGCCGTCGGAGCGGCGCACGACCGAGACCTTGAGGCCATCGGCCGTCACCTTGTCCACGGCGAGCTGTCCGTGCAGCAGGGGGAAGAAGGCCAGGCTCACGGAGAAAGCGTCGGCCTCGGCGAATCGGCCGGCCTTGAAGTCCGGCCGCTCCGACACGGCGAGCTTCTCCACCACCAGTCCCTGCACGAGCCCTACGGAGATGCTCCCCAGGCTCACCTCGCGCTGGAGGGACTTGCGCGCCTGGCTGACGATCAGGTCGCGGACGCGCTGGGGGGTCAGATAGCGCTGCAGCGCCCAGGTCCCGATGCCCAGGCCGATGAGGCCGAGGACCGCGAGGGCGGCCCCGATCTTAAGGATCGTCTGCAAAAGTGATTTTTTCATGGTCATATTTGGCGTGCGACGCGAGTGATTATAGCAAAGAGGAGCCGGAAGGCTTGCCCCGGGCCGCCCGAATTGATAAATTCACACTATGAACACGAGAGTAGTCCTCGCCGCCCTGCTGTGCCTGACCTTGACCGCGGACCTGGCCCGCGCCGCCTCCGCCCCCAAACCGCGGCACCCGGCGAAGGCAGCTGCCTCCACCTCCTTGCTCAAGCGCATCGCCGATTACATCAACTCCGACCCGGTGCAGAAGGCGCCGCTCGCCATCGCCGTGGCCGCGGTGCGGGGCGGCATCCCCACGGACCAGGGCGAGAACCTCGACCAGCGCCTGCTCGACCGGGCCGAGCTCCTGCGCCGCACGCTCTTGGCCGCCCCATCGTCCGCGGACGAAAAGGCGCTCAAGCCCATCTACCGCGCCCTGGCCGTCTCCCAGTTGGTCCAGGCCGCGGGGCTCGCCCCCCGGCCGGCCGTGGCCCAGGAGATATCTTCCTCCCTCAAGGAGCTCTCGGCTAGCATGCCCGAGGCTCTGCGCTCCCTCCTCAAAGGCCCGGTCGACGGCTTGAACGACAAGGCCTTGGTGGCCGCGGGCTGGGGCAAGTACTGCCGGGAGCTGACTCCCGCCGCGAGCCGCGAAGCCCCGGCCGCTCCGGACATGATCGCCGCCCCGGAGACGGCGCGCATCGACGAGACTCTCAAGAGCCTCCAGGACTCCTGGTCGCTCAAGTCCCTGCCCCAGGACCAGGAGGCGGAGGCGCATTTCCTGGCCGGGCAGGTCTACGTCCAACTGGCCCACGCGGAGTACGCCGGAGTAGCCGCGCAAGCGGCTTCAGCCTCGGCCGCGCCGTCCGAGCCCGTGGTCCCGGCGGCGCCCCGCCTGGCCGCGCCTGAAGCCATGCAGCCCGTCGCTGCGGGGCCGGAGTTCAACCCCCGTTCCATTTACGCCAAGGCCTCCCCCGCCGTGGTGCTCATCATCTGCTCGGACAAGGACGGCGGCGGTGAATTGGGCAGCGGCAGCATGCTCGATGTCTCCGGAAAGGTCCTGACCAACGCGCATGTGGTCATCCGCGACTCCACGCGCCAGCCCTGGCCGGTCATCCGGGTCTACTTCAAGCCGGCCAAGATGACCGGCGACCCGCAGCAGGACCTGGTCGACCCCGCGGAGGCCGAGGTCCTGCAGTACGACTCCAGCCTGGACCTGGCCCTGATTCGGACCAAGACCGCGCCTCCGCGGGCGGCGACCTTGTCCTTGGGCGACCCGGAGGGGGTCTCGGTCGGCGACCGCGTGGCCGCCATCGGGCACCCGGAGCAGGGCGGCATGTGGACCTTGACCACGGGCATCGTCAGCACCGTGGTCGCCAATCTGGGCAACGTGAAAGGCAAGAAAGGCTTCCAGACCGACGCCTCCATCAACCGGGGCAATTCCGGCGGGCCCCTGGTGGACGCCTCGGGCAACATCATCGGCGTGAACACCTTGATGTCGCGCAAGGCCGCCGACGGGCTGGCCATCACGGGCGTGAACTACGCGGTGCGCGCGGACGTGGCCAAGCGCTGGCTGGCGCAGAAAGCCGGCCTGCAGCTCGCCTATGCCGGCCCCGCGGCGGGCGCCCCTGCCGCCGTGGCTATGGACACGCCGGCCCCGGCTCCCTTCCTGCGCAAGTCTCCGGTCCTGCCTCCGGCCCCGCCGCCGGCGGCCACGGTGGCGCAGAACACCCGGGTGGCGCCGCCTCCCGCCGCCATACCCTCCGAACTGCCCATGGCCGACCGGTCCCGGCCGCTGCCGCCGCCCACGATGCGCGAGGGCGTGACCCAGGCAAACCGCGCTGCACGGACCTTCCCCTACAAGCCGCCCCCGGCCGCAGCTGCGAAGGCGCCGCCGGCAGCGCCCGCCGTCAAGGACGCCCAGCACCAGACCGTCACCGAGAGCCGGCCTTATGACCGCGACGCGGTCATCGAGGCCCAGATCAAGGAGATGGAGGACCTGGGCGAAGAGATGCACCAGGAGATCATGAAGCGCCAAGGGAGCCATTGACCATGTCCAAGACCATCCCGACCGTCCTGGCCCTGCTGCTTCTGGCCTTGGCCGCGGCCCCGTGCCGAGCCGAGGCCAGGCAGAACCTGATCGAATACATCAGCGCGAACCTGAAGAAGGACGGGGGCCTGCCCCCGGCCGACCAGGCCCGCATCGTCTCCGCCTTCGGCAGCCAATGCGCGGCCCACAAGCTCGACGTGGTGCCGGCCAAGGACACGACCAAGGCGGACGTGGTCATGCGCATGATCATCGAGGGCGTGTTCGATCAGAGCCCGGCGGAGCGCATCGCGGACGTGGCCTGCGCGGCCGAACGGGCTCTCTCCAAGGGCGCGCCGCCGGACGTTGTGGAAGGCATCGCGCTCTACGGCTACCGCAAGAAGATCGCGGGTGAGCGCATCGCGCTCTGGGCCAGGGGCTACAAGGACCTGACCGACGCGAAGGTCCCTCCGGAAGTGGCCGCGGACCTGATCCGCAACGCGATGGAGAAGGACTGGGAAGACTCCACCTTCTTCATGTTCAAGGACAACATGTACACGGCGGCCAAGTCGCGCTTCAACATGCAGGACTACGCGACCTATCTGTTCGGTCATTATCTGGAGGGCCAGAAGCGGCCCGGGGCCATGGGCGCAGACGCCCTGGCGTATTTCAGGAAATGCGCGGCGACCAAGACGGCGCCGAGCCTGCCGCCTTACCAGGGCGTGTTCACGGCCAAGCCGTTCGCGGGAATCGTCTATGAGGCCAAGCCGAAGGAGGAGGCTCCGGCGGCTCAGCCTGAGCCGGTGCAGCCCGCCGTGGAACCGGCGCAGCCGACGCCAGCGGTGCCGGCGACTCCGGAGCCGGTCAAGCCCGTAGTCGAGCCGGCCCAGCCCGCGCCCCCGGTCCAGGCGGAGCCGGTCAAGCCGGTGAGCCCGGCCAAGCCGGCGACTCCGGTCAAGCCCGCGACTCCGGTCAAGCCGGCGACGACGCCGAAGCCGGCGCCTCGGCCGACGCCGGCGGAGATGGGGCTGGCCATGGGCGCGGTGTGGCCCGGCCTGTACACCTCGGCGCAGTCTTATCTGGGCACGCCTTATGTCTGGGGCGGCACCACGCACCAGGGCATCGACTGTTCGGCCTTCACGCAGAACTCCTACGGCGAGAACAAGGTGCGCATCCCGCGCGTGAGCCGCGACCAGTGGAAGACGGGCGACCCCATCCAATGGAAGGACCTGCAGAAAGGGGACCTGGTGTTCTTCAACACCATGGGCGCGGGAGTCTCCCACGTCGGGTTGGTCGTGGACCCGGTGGGGCCGAAGTTCTTCCACGCCTCATCGTCGCACGGGGTGATGGCGCAGGACCTGAGCAAGAACTACTACAAGTCGCGGTATCTGGGCGCGCGGCGCATCATCCCGTAAGACGGCGCCAAGTCAAGCCCCCCTGGCCTCAGAGGCGAGGGGGGTCTGTTCCCGGGCGCCGACCACCGCCGGCAGCAGCCACCAGCAGGCGAACGTGCACGCGGAACCGATCAGGATCAGCACCGCAGCTGAGCAATATGAAGGATTCCCCGCGGCCGCGAACACCAGCTTCATCTTGTCGTAAAGCGTCCCCCCCACCGTGTTGGAGCCTAAAGCCGCCAGGTTGAAAACGGCCATGTACACCGCGAAAGCCGTCGCCTCCGCGTGCTTCGGGCAGGACTGCGCGGCCAGGTCCATCAAAGCCAGCCGAAACACCACGCCCAGGAAGCCGAACAGCACGGTCAGCACCCCCGCAGAGACCGGACCAAGATAGAGCAGGTAGAGCAGGCTCGTCGCCCCAGACACCAAGATCCCGAAGCGCAGGAACCGGCCCGTGCCCCAGCGCCGGATCGTCGTGCCGAAGAAAGCCGCTCCCGCCATGCCCGCTGCCCCGCCCATGGTGCTTAGAGCCCCGATGTACACCGGGCCCAGATGCAGAGCCTCGCTCTGATAGTAGAACTGGGCCGAGCCCAGGAACGGATAGAAGCTCCACAGGAAGATCATCAGGCACAAGGCCCAGAAAGACTTCTCGCGCATCAGCCCCAGCAGGTTGCGCGCCCCCTCGCGGGCCGGCTCGCGCGCCGGGAGCTCCTTGACCCATATTGCCGAGCCTGCGATCAGCAGGGGGAACACCGCGGCCAGAGCGAACACCGTGCGCATCGAAGCGTGCGCGGAAAGCCAGCCCCCGCCCAGGCCCGTCAGCACCAAGGTCGCGTAGAGCGTCCCGATCTGCACCGCCTGGTACGTCCCCGTCTTGCCCGCGGCCTTGCCCGTCTCCACCATCACCCCGTCGCAGACCACGTCGCAGAACACTACAGAGAAGTTCACCGCGGCCAGCAGGATCAGGAGCGGCGCGTAGCGGTGCGTCGGATGCAGGGCGAGTATGATCCAGCAGACCGAGCCCAGCAGAGCCCCCAGCACCAGGTGCGGCCGGCGCAGCCCCCCCGGCAGGCGCACCAGGTCGGTCAAAAGGCCGAAGAGCGGCTTTATGAGAAAGGGCGCGGTCATCCAGGCCACGAACACGGCGGTCTGGCCCGCGCTGAGCTTGAGGCCGTCCTTGAGCAGGTAGTTCACCGGCTCGTAGACGATCCCCGCCATCCCCTGGGCGAAATAATTTACGGCGCAGAACAGATAGAGGCTGTCGAATCCAGGCACGGGCGCAGATTCTAGCAGTTTCCGCCAAATCTATGTAGAATGGCGCTATGGCGACCCTGCCGCTGCTGCTCCTCGGGCTCTGTCTCTCCGTTCAGGCGGATCCCCCCGACGCTCCCTCCCAGCTGCCGGAGCTGGAGGGGCAGCCGGCGCAGCCAGCCGCCTCCATCGGAAAGCCCGGCCCGGCGGTCGTTTCGGACACGGAGGACCAGCCCGCCTCCCGCCCCATGTCCCTCGCCGACGCGCGCATGAATTTCGCCACCGTCGTCGAGAGCTTCATCGCCGCCCACAGCCCGGACGGCTACTGGCCGCTCAAGCAGAAGAGCACGGGCAAGGCCCTCAAGCTCAGGTTCGAGAGCATCCTGCCCGACAGCGTCCGCGAGATCCAGGATGGCCGCTTCATGGGCCGCGCGGTCCTGCGCGATGTCGAAGCGAACATCCCGGTCAAGGCCGACTTCACCGTGGACTTCAGCGGACACCAATGGCAGGTCGAGAGCCTGAGCCTGGTCTCCGCCGCCCCCCGGGCCCGCAAGCCGCCGCGCAAAGCCCCGGCCCGGCGGCCCGCGGCCGGGCGGAGCCCGGAGCCTCGCTGATCAGCGCAGGGCCAGCAGGGTCAGCTCGAAGACGACGATCGTGGGGACGGCCAGGGCGATCTGCGAGAACACGTCCGGCGGGGTCAGCGCCCCGGCCACGACGAAGGCTCCCAGATAGACGAAGCGCCAGCGCTCGCGCAGGGTCCGGCGCGAGACGATGCCCAGCCGGTTGAGCAACACCAGAACGATCGGCATCTGGAACACCGCTCCGAAGGCCAAGGCGAGCCCCGTCACGAACCCCAGATAGCCGCTCAAGGTCATGAGCGGCCGTATCTCCTCGCTGCCGAAGGCCAGCAGGAACCGCATCGCCGACGGCACCACCACGAACATCGCGAGCGCCGCCCCCAGGGCGAAGAGGATGTAGGAGGCGGCCGCCAGGCCGAAGGCCAGCCGGCGCAGCCCCGGGCTGAAGGCCCGGGCCACGAAGAGCCAGACCTGGTGCAGGATCAGCGGCAACGAGGCCAGAAGCCCCGTGAAGGCCGCCGTCTTGAGCCGGACCATGAAGGCCTCGGTCGGCAGCGTGAACACCACGCCGCCCGCGCTGCGGGCCAGCCAGGTCAGCAGCTTGCCCGAAGCGCCGTAGCAGAGCACCGTCCCCGCGCACCAGTAGGCCAGACAAAAGACCAGACGCCGCCGCAATTCGATGATATGGTCGGTCAAAGGCTCGGAGGGGTCGCGCTCCGGTTCGGGCCGGACCCCGGCAGCGCCGTCTAGGACAGAAGATACTGGCACGCGTGGTGCTCCTCTTTGCCCGGGCTCCAGGGCAGCGCGACGACCCGCACGCCCAGCTCCCGCACGGCCGCCTCGGTGGCGGCGTCGGGCAGCCGCTGGTCATAGCCCAAAGCGAGTATGTCCGGACGCTCGCGGCGCAGGCTCTGGGCGAAGCTCCCCGCCGCGCCCACCACCACTTTGTCAGCCAAGCCCAGCTCCCGCATGCGCGCCAGGCGCTGCCGGGCCGGGACGGCGTTGGGCTTGTGGTTATGCGCGTCGTGAGACAGGACCACGACCAGGCGGTCGCCCAGGGCCCGGGCCAGGCGCAGCGTGCGCAGGTGCGCCTTGTGCACGCGGTTGAAGCAGCCGGCCACGAAGACCGTCGTCTTGGGCTCGCTCACGGCCCGGCCATTCTATCATTTTGGTACAATCGCCTCATGGCGGTGGACTTTCGCTTCGTGCTGACCGGAGCCAAGCGGGTCTTCGACTCGCGGCCCATGTACGCCCAGCTGGTGGTCACGGACGACTGCAACCTGGCCTGCGCCTACTGCGATGAGTACCAGGCCAACGCGCCCCTGCCCCCTCGCGACGAGCTCAAGCGCCGCGTGGACCTACTGGACCGGCTGGGGGTCCAGGTCTACGATTTCCTGGGCGGCGAGCCCCTGCTGCACCCCGGCATCGCCGAGCTCGTCCGCCACGCCAAATCCAAGCGCGGCGGCTCCAACTTGGTCACCATCATCACCAACGGCTTCCTCCTGAAGGAGGAAACCGTGCGCGCGCTCAACGCCGCGGGCCTGGACTTCATGCAGGTCTCGGTGGACTCCATCGAGCCCACGCAGATGTCCCAGAAGGCGCTCAAGACCCTCATGCCCCGCCTCCAAATGCTGGCCAAGGAGGCGCGCTTCCAGGTCGAGGTCCAGACCGTCCTCAACGAGGCGACCCGGGACTCCTACGCCCAGTTCCGCGCCCTGCTCAAAGACCTGCCCTTCGCCTTCGGCTTCTCCATCATGCACGGCCGGGGCGGCCGCATCGCCATCCAGGGTTCCGAGTACCTGGCCTTGCTCGAGAAGTACGGGGTCTTCGAAGGCGTGAACTTCTACGGCCAGCACCTGCGCGAGATGCTCCAAGGCGATTTCTCCCGCCCTTGGCTTTGCTTGGCGGGGTCGAAGTTCCTTTATGTGAACGGCAAGGGCGAAGCCCAATGGTGCGGCCAGCAGCGCGAATGCCGGCGCAAGCTGGAGGACATCGACCTAGCCTGGCTGCGCTCCAACCGCCGGCACAAGCCCTGCGAGCCCGGCTGCGCCCTGGGCTGCGTGCGCCTCATCTCAGCGACCTTGGGCGAGCCTTTCCAGACCCTGGGCGCGAGCCTCTCTTTGGCCCTGGGCCTGGGCAGGAAAGCGGGCGGCGGCAGCGCATAGCGATACCATAATACGCTTCCTTGACAGGCCCTGAAAAGGAATATAGACTTACCTTGCTCTAAGGGGCAGGACGAACAGAATCCAGGGGAAAGGAGACACAGTGAAAAAAACGATGGTGATGGCGTTGGCAATGCTGACGTTGGCTTCGGCGGCGTACGCGCTGGGAGCCAGTGATCCGAACGCCGGATGCGGCTGGGGCACCAGCGCGTTCGAGGGTAAGACCGACAAGAAGCTGTATGCGCTCTTTGCGGCCACGACCAACGGGACGTACACGCAGACCTTCGGCATCAGCTCCGAGACGGCGGGCTGCACGTTGAAGGGCGGCTGGGTCAAGAACGAGAAGAAAGCGGCGGTCTACGCCGAGGTCAACCTGCAGAGGATCTCCAAGGAGATGGCGCAGGGCGGCGGCGAGTACCTCACCGCTTTGGCCACGCTCTTGGGCTGCCAGAATGAGCAGGCCAAGCAGGCCTTCTTCAAGACGACCCAGAAGAACTACGAGTCCATCTTCACGACCGCCAGCATCGACTCGGCGACCATGCTCCGGAACCTCCGGAACGTGATGGCCGCTGACCCCACGCTCGCGACGCTCTAAAGCGGAACCGAGTTCGGGATCGAGGTACGCGGGCGGGACGCCCCTGCGGCGTTCCGCCCGCGTCATTTTCAACATGCGCGCGATACTCGTCGGGCTGGCCTGTCTCCTGGCCGCGCGCGCGGCCTTCGGCCAGGACGCCGCCTACCGCGACGAACTCATCGGGCGCTCGCGCGAGCTCGAGCTCTCCGGGCTGCGCAAATGGCACCGGCTCCTGCATTACCAGGCGCGCGGGAAAGGGTGGCGCAGCGAAGCCGACGGAGCGAAGTTCTTCATCTCCCCCCAGGGCCGGACCGACCCGGCGGCCGAACTCGAGGCGACCATCGCGTCCTTCTTCGGGCCGCCGCCGGCTGACGCCAAGTCCCAGCATCCCCAGTGCCGCTTCCCGGCGCGCTATGCCTGGCTCAAGGACAAGCTGGCCTTCGCCCCGGAGCGCCTCCCGGAACACCCCTGCCCCGACTTCGAAGCCTGGCGCAACGCCATCGGCGCGCAGGCCGTCTCCTTGGTCTTCGCCGACGCCTTCCTGGGCAACCCCTCGTCCATGTACGGGCACACCTTCCTGCGCATGCACCGGCAGGCGGCCGGGGAGGGCGACGCCCTGCTGGACTACACGATCAACTTCGAAGGCATCCCGAATACCGACAACGTGATCCTCTACACCCTGCGGGGGGTCTATGGAGGCTTCCGGGGCGAATTCTCGCTGATGCCCTTCTATATGAAGACGCAGGAGTACAGCAACCTGGAGTGCCGCGACCTCTGGGACTACCGCCTCAACTTCTCTGCGGCGCAGATCGACCTCCTGCTCAGGCACGCCTGGGAGATGGGCAGCACCTACTTCGACTATTACTTCTTCACCAAGAACTGCTCCTATCAGCTGCTGACTTTGCTGGAGTCGGCCGACGACTCCCTCGACCTCAGCGCGCGCTTCCCCCTGGCGGTCATCCCCGCGGACACCGTGCGCGTCCTGCTCTCCCAGCCGGGGCTCGCGGGCGAGACCCATTACCGGCCTTCTTTCGTGACCGAGATGAAGGCCCGGCGCGCCCGCCTCTCCGAAGGCGAGCTGGCCGCGGCCGCCAGGCTCGGCCGGAAGGTCGACGATGCGGAGCTCGGCGCGCTCCAGTCCTTCCCCCCCGGGCGCCAGGCCCTGGTCCTGGACTCCGCTCACGACTACCTGCTCTACAACAGCGGCTTCTACACGAAGCCGAGCACCGAGACGTCCACGGCAGAGCACGCCCTGCTCGTGGCTCGCGGCCGCCTGGGGGAGCCCCCCGCGCCCTTCACCATCCCGCCCCCCCGGCCCCTCGAGGCCGGCCACGACACGGCCCGAGCCGGCCTGGGCTTCGGGACGAACCGGAGGTTCTCCTTCGAGGAGCTGTCCTGGCGCGGCTCCCTGCACGACCTGCCCGCCTCCGACGACGGCTACATCCCCGACAGCCAGCTCGAGATGCTCAACGCTCGCCTACGCTTCGACAACAACGGCCGACAGCCTTACATCGAGCGCCTCGACCTCTTCGACATCGTCGCGCTGACGCCATGGGACCCCTGGCTGCGCAAGCTCTCCTGGAGAATCTCGACCGGCGTGGACCAGGCCAAGGAGCTGGGCTGCAACGGCGCCTCGTGCATGTATTACGGCCTGGGCGGCGGCGCCGGCCTCTCGGCCCTGACCCACCTGGGCCGCCGCGAGCTCTTCTACGCCCTGGCCGAGGCGGATCTCGGCGCGGCCCCGGTTTTCGACCAGGGCTGGCGCTCGGGGGCCGGCGGGACCGCGGGCCTGATGCTGGACCTGACGCGCTCCTGGAGGACGCTCTTCGAGGCGACCTACATCGGCTACGCGGGAAGCCCGGCCCAGCAGCGGCTGCGCTTGGCGAGCTCCTGGCACCTCAGCCGGGACGCGGAACTGCGCCTGAGCCTCGACCGCCGGGTCCCGGATGAGGAGGCGGGGCTCTCCTTCTTCCTGTATTTCTGACCATGCGGCGGCTCCCCCTCCTGCTGGCTCCGCTCGCGCTCGCCGCCTGCACGTCCGTCTTCTTCCAGCCGACGCGCCGTTTCTACGTCGCCCCGGAAGAATTCAAGCTCGAGTACGAAACGGTCCGATTCCGGTCTCAGGACGGGACCGGGTTGACGGGCCTGTACCTGCACGCCTCCACGGCTCCGGTCCGCGGCACGGTCATCCAATTCCACGGCAACGGCGAGAACATGACCTCGCACTATGCCTACGCGGCTTGGCTCGCAGCCAGGGGCTACAACGTCTTCGCCTTCGACTACCGGGGCTACGGAGCCTCGCAGGGCATCGCGGGGATGCGGGGCGCCGTGGAGGACGGCATGGCGGCGGTCGATTATGTCATGGGGCGCCCGGACGTGGACCCGGCCCGGGTCGCGGTGTGGGGCCAGAGCCTGGGCGGCGCGCTGGCCATCGCGGCCCTGGGCTCGCGGCGCGGTCCCGCGGTCCGGGCCTTGGTGCTGGAGAGCACCTTCGACTCCTACCGCGACATGGCCCAGGACGCCCTGTCGCGAAGCTGGCTGACCTGGCCTTTGCAGTGGCCGCTCTCGCGTCTGCTCATATCCGACCGCTACAGACCCGCCAGATATGTCGATAGGCTGCCGCCCTGCCGCATCCTCGTCATGCACAGCGAGGCGGACCAGGTCGTGCCGTTCCGGCTCGGGCAGAGGCTCTTCTCGCGCCTGCCCGAGCCTAAGGAGTTCTGGAGGGTGGAGCGGGCCCGACACCTGGAGATCTTCGGCGACTACGGCGCGGTCTACAGGCCCCGGCTGACGGAATTCCTCGACCGCGCCTGGTCAGGCCGCTAGAACAGGTCGCCGATGCCTGGTCCCGGGACGACCATGCGCGAAGCCGCCTCGAAGAAGGCGTGGTAGAAGGCGTACCAGCCCGCGAAGATACCCGCCACCACCAAGGCCAGCACGAGCGCGGCGCCGGCCAGCTTCCAGTAGCGCAGCGGGTCGGCCGTATCGGCCGGCCGGGAGGCCACGGAGCGCAGGACTTCTAAGGAAGCGGCGGCGCCCTTGCCGGGCAGGACGTAGGCATGCGCCATGCGCGGGTCAGCGCTGTTGCCCACGCTCAGGGCCAGCATGCCGGGCAAAGCCTTCTCCATGTTGCGGTCCGTCTCGTTGCCGGTGAAGGGCAGGGGACGGCCGGCGATGCGCTCGGCCAAGCGCTGTGCCAAGGCGGCCAGACGGCTGGGATGCTCCGGGCTCTGGGGCACGTACATGTTGTCGCCCAGAGCCAGGGCCTCCCAGGGCTCGACGCCCAGGGCTCCCGCGATGTATTTGACCGAGAAGGACTTGTCGACTATGGAGAACTGGATGTAGGCCGGGTTGGCCGGGTCCTTGGGCACGCGAGCGTTGACCTTCACGTCGAGCCCGCGCTTCCTGAGCTCCGCCTCGAAGAGGCGCGAGGCATTCTTGACCGCGGCCTCCGGAGTGCCCACGGCCAGCATCATGGCGTAGCTGTAGGGACCCCAGCTCTCGGCCGGGTTCTTGGCGTCGCCGGGGTGCTGGGAGGTGCCCAGAGCGGGCAGTTGGGACTTCAGAGCGGCGATGGCCTCCAGGACGGGGCCCCTGCGCGACTCATCGAACGCCGGGTACTCCCAGACCTTCACGGGCTCCCCCTTCTCGTCGTACCGGTAGACCTTGCCGCCGCTGACAGCCGCGACGTACATGCCGGCGCGGTCCGCGGCCGGGATGGCGGCCAAGGATTCGAAGGCGCTGCGCTGGTTGCCGCCGGACACGTCCGTGCGGTCCGTGATGACCGCCACTTCCTTGCCCGCCTTGCGGATGGCGGCCAGGGCCGCGGCCATCTCCGGAGTCAGGACGCTGTTGTACGGCCCGAGGGTGTCGTCGAAATCGCTGAACACCACGCGCTTGTGCCCGGCCTCGGCCAGGACCGCGGCGGCCAGCTGCGGGCCGGACGGGGGCAGGCTCGCGGTCACGCCGAAGATGGAGGCCACGGCCGCGAGCATCTTGCGCTTGACGTTGTAGGCGAAGCGGCCTTCCACGGGCTTGACCGCCTGCGCCGGAGCGGAGGGCTTGGCTGCGGCCTTCTCCACGGAGGGGGCCGAGGGTGCGAGCTGGGACGGGGAAGCCGCCTGCTCCGGAGCGGCCAGCACGGCGGCCGATATGTCTCCGGAGCCGACGGAGCGCCGGCCCGTGATGATGTCCTCCATGCGCTGGCCGGCGGAGGATGAATCCTCGGCGCCGATGTCCGGCTTCGCGATGACCTGGACCTCGGCGGATACCGCTTCGGAGAGCTTGGCCACCGGGGCCGAAGGCCCCGCGGCCTGCTCGGCCTGCGGCGCGGAGACCGGGACGGCCGCGGCCGGAGCCGCGAAGATGATGCCGGAGGGTGAAAGGACGGCGGCGGTCTTGACCGCGGCGGCCGCGGGGGCCGGGGTCAGCGTGGAAAGATTCGAGATGAGTCCCGGGGCGGCAAGGGACATGACCGGGGAGCCGACGCCGGAGATCGTCTTGGACAAGCCCGCAGGCCCCGCGTTGGGCACAGCGGCCGTCTCGACCGTGGTCGCCACGCGCGCGGCGCCGGCCCATGACTGGCAGGCCCACAAGAGCGATGAGATGACGAGAGCGGCGACCGTCGTGTTCTTGCGGCGGGCCTGGGTTTCTGTCATAAGGACATTATAGCCCGGCCCCTCGGCGGCGGGCTGGGCCGTTGGGGCAGAGGGGAAAGTTTTTCGGCCTAGGCCTTTGGACCCATACGAGCCTGGGCCTTCAGGCCCTTTTTCGGACCAAAGGGCCCATATAAACTACCCACAAGTCCTAACCATATGAAGCCGACAAGGAGAATCCGAATGATCCGCGCCGAGAGACTCGCCTTGATCCTCACTCTGGGCCTTCTGGTCCCCGCAGCCGCACACGCCAAATCCTGCCCTACGGACACCAGCAAGCTGCGCCGCCACATCGTTTCGTGCCGGGCCGAGAACAGCATGGCGCAATGCCGCAAGGCCGTGGCCGCCATCAGCTGCTCCGTGCAGCGCGAGCTCGCCCTCATCAACGCCGTCGTCATCACGGTCCCGGAAGATGAGATGGGGACTCTGGAGTACAAGCTGGCTTCCGCTCCCGAGGTCCAGGCCTACGAAGAGGACAAGTACGTCAAATGGATCACAGCCGCGGAGCTGACGCTGCCCAAGTTCGAGTTCCCCCCCATCCAGAGCCTGGTCCCGGCTTTCCAGTCCACGTCCAAGGCCGGGCCGAAGGCTGGCGCCCAACTGCCCTGGGGGATCGCGCGGGTCAACGCCCCCGCCGCCTGGAAGACCAGCATGGGAGCGGGCGTGAAGGTCGCGGTCATCGACACGGGCATCGACTATAACCACGCGGCCCTCAAGGTCAACGTGAAGGGCGGGTTCAACGCCGTCGACGAGAAGAACCCGAACGACTTCATGGACGACCAGGGGCACGGCAGCCATGTCTCCGGCACCATCGCCGGGGTCTACAACGGCGGCAACGGCGCCGGCAATTCAGGCGTCATCGGCGTGGCCCCCAAGGCCAGCCTCTACGGCGTCAAGGTCCTCGACGCCCAGGGCGGCGGGAGCTACTCCACCATCATCGCCGGCATCGAGTGGGCCGTGAAGAACGGGATGCAGGTGGCCAACATGAGCTTGGGCGCGCCGGAGGGCACGGACGCCCTGCACCAGGCGATCATAGCGGCCAAGAAGGCGGGGCTGGTCATCATGGCCGCGGCGGGCAACGACTCGGGCGCGCCGGTGGGCTACCCGGCCGCCTACCCGGAGACCATCTGCGTCACGGCCTCCAACGACCAGGACCAGATGGCCTCGTTCTCCAGCAAGGGCTCCGCGCTGACCTTCATCGCCCCCGGCGAGGACATCCTGTCCGTGAAACTCGGCGGCGGCTACATCAAGCACTCCGGCACGTCCATGGCCACCCCGCACATGACGGGCCTGGGCGCTCTGGCCATCGCCTCCGGAGCCAAGGGCTTCGCCGGCGTCAAGAACGCGCTGATGAAAGCCGCCACGCAGCTGCCAGGACTGGCCGCCGACGAGCAGGGCTACGGGCTGGTGGACGCGGCCAAGCTCGTGCGCTAGACTCTGCCCTAACAGAAGCCCGGCTGGGATTTGGCTCCCAGCCGGGCTTTTCGCTGTCCGTCTCGCCGTGAGGACTACGGCAAGGGCATGGACGGGACCTCGTCCGCGGAATCGACCACGCTGAAGAGCTCCTCGGGCTTGGATCCCAGAAGGCCGTCCTCGTAGAGGCGCCGGTACTGCTCGCTCAGGCTGCGGAAGAAATCGCGACCGATGAGGTAGATGCGCAAGGGCGGGTTCTTGCCCCGGTATTTGTTCCGGGCGATGAGCGTGGCCGCTTCCTGCAGGGCGGTCGGGCCGCCCGGATAGACCAAATAGGCTCCCCCCACCTGGCGGGTGTAGCCGCCGGCCGGATCCCGGGAAGGCTTGGCCGGCTTCACCGCCTGGGCTGGAGCCGTCACCGCGGCGATGATCTCGTCGGCCGAATCCACGACCTGGAAAAGCTCGCGCGGCTTGGCCGCCAGGAGCCCCTGCGCGTAGAGCCGGTCGTACTGCGCCTCCAGGCCGCGGTAGAAATCCCGGCCTACGAACAAGATGCGTTTGGGCGGTTCGCTGCCCCGGCGTTCGTTCTGGCCGATCAAGAACGAGGCTTCCTGGATGCTGGAGGCGCCGCCGGGGAACACGAGGAAGGTGTCCGAGACCTTATGGAACTTCTCGATGCGCGCCGCCTCGGAATCCGCGATGCCGATGGCGCGGGCATCCGCCAGGTTCTCGTCGCCCCAAGCCGGGATCCGCACGATGGCCAAATTTTCGCCGGCGCGCGCGCCCGTGCGCGCCGCCTCTTTGGAGGCGGCTGCGGCCGCGTCGTAGGCCGCGCCCATAATGCCGGCGTTGCCGCAGCCGGACAGGATGTTGTAGCCGCGGCGCACCAGCTCCCCTGCGATTCGGGCGGCCAGGTCCATGTGCCGGAGGATCGGGTCCGCGGCGCGGGAACTGCCCAGGACGGTCACGGTCCGGGAGCGCGAATCAGGGGTGGTGTAGCGTTCGTCCAGAGCAGGGATCTCGTCGAAAGTGGCGGGCTTGGGGTCGGCGGCGCCATCGAAAGCCTGGGCCGAGAGCGTCCCCAACTCGTCCTGCCCCCTCTGCCGAGAGGCCTCGATGCCCGCGGTGAGTCCTTGCAGCGAGCCCATGGCCGTGGGCTGGGCCGCGGGCGCCGGAAGGACGGCAGGGGCGGCCGGCACCGCCACCGGCACGGGGAGCAGCAGGGAAAAGGCGGGAGCGGCCAGGAGCGCCGGCGTCAGCGAGGTGAGGCCGGGGTCGGAGAGCAGGTTGTGCGTGACGATCGCGGGGACCAATACTGGCGGAGCCGAGACCCGGCCCCCGGTGAGGAAAATCGCGGCCCCAGCGGACCGCCCCAGGCCGGCAGCCAAGCAGACTGCGCTCAGAACGAGTGACACACGTCTCATAACCTCAGTATAAAGGGCTCGCTGCGCGGGCGCCTGGGCCGACGGGGAAAGCCGCCGGGGACAAAAGGCCTAAAGGAAACGCCCCCTGGCCAGGGCGGACAGGGGGCGTCGGTGCGGCCGGGCGTCAGCGCGGCGCGCAGGCGTCGAATACGATCTTGCCCTTGGTGTAAGAGACCATGTCGCGGCAGTCGATCATGTGGGCATGGAGCACGCTCTTGACCACATGGGTCTTGAGGTCGCACATGTCCACGTCCGCGCAGATGTCGCAGGGCTCGGAGTAATAGTATGCCGCCGTGTCCGTGAGCAAGACCAAGGACATCACGGTCGCCCCGCCTTCGCCGTAGCGGGCCGCGTCATAGCCCAGGTACGGCTTCTGTCCGTCGCGGAACACGGTCTTGGAGTAGCTGCTGGGCTGGTCCAGGGCCGCCTCGCAGGCCTTGAGCTCCGGATAGTCCGGCAGGCCGCGCAGCCGCGCCGGGGCCTTGGCCTGGTCCAGGCTGAGGATCTCGCCCGCGGCGATCTCTTCGCCGGAGGCCAGCTTGGCGTTGGCGAGCTTGCCGAAATTGCCGACCCAGTCCTTGCCCTTGGAGACCAGAACTTCCGAGTTCTCGGCGCCTTCATCCGTGACGATGGTCAGGCCGTAGCCGTCCTGCCCCTTATAGTAGCGCTCGGTGTAGGGCGGCAGATAATCGTTGCGGCCTTCCTCACGGCAGCCCGCATAGGAGAACTCCAGTTCGCGGCCGCCGGTCAGGGTCAGCGCAAACGGCATCTCGAGCTCCTTGGCGTCCCCGCAGGAAGAAGGCTGAGCCATGGCCAGCGCGGCCGCGGCCTCCCGTTTGCCGAGATCCCTCGGCAGGGCGCCGGCGGCCAATTCCTGGGAGATCACGGATTGGACTGCGGAGACGGCGGCGTTGAATCCCGCGTCGTGGTCAGTTTGCGCGGCGGCCGGGGCTGCGGCCAGAGCGGCGAGAACGACGAAGAGCATCATGGGCTTCTCGGCATGGGGCATCGCGTTCCTCCTGTCGGGCGTCTCTGTCATGAGGCCCAACCATTGTACCGCGGCTTCGCTCCGGCCAGATGACAATCAGTTGACAAAAAGACCCGTGCCTGACGTCCTAGGGGCATTAGGTCCCAAGGCCCAGGCGCGCCAGGCGGGCGGGGCTTTTGTATAATCATCCCATCATGCTGAGCATATTAGGCTTGGGTTATTCGCTCGCCAAGACGGAGCTCGACAACGACTTCCTGCACAAGGAGGTCGGCCTGGCTTTGGGTCCGGACTGGGTCAAGGCGCGTCTGGGCATCTACAAGCGGTTCACCATCCTCAGCAAGGACTACATCAAGGACACCAAGAACGCCAATCCCAACGCCGCCATCGCGTTGGCCCGCAGCCAAGGGCAGACCCCCGTCACCTTGGGTGCCGAGGCCGCCCGCCAAGCCCTGGAGCATGCCGGCGTCAAGCCCGAGCAGATCGGCCTCGTCATCGCCAACAACGACACCCCCTTCGAGACCATCCCCAGCACCGCCAACCTGGTGGCCAAGGCCCTGGGCATCGGCTCCGGCCCCCATTTCGACGCCAACACCTCATGCTCGAGCTTCGCCCGCCATATGCAGCTGCTCTGCGAGATGGAGCCCAGCCTGCCCGAATATGTGCTCGCCGTGCAGACCGCGGCCTACACCACCCGCACCGACTACACCACCCGTTGCATGGACGGCTACATCTGGGGCGACGGGGCCGCGGCCCAGGTGCTCTCCGCCAAGCGGCCCGGACGGCTGAAGGTCACGCCCGTCGAATTCGGCACCAAGCCGGACGGCGCCGATGACGTGGTCATCGACGCCGCCGGCCATTTCCACCAGAAGGGAGCGGCGGTCAAGGAGTTCGCGCTGGCCAAGACCTGCGAACTCTTCCGGACCGCGGCGCAGCGCCACGGCCTGGACCTCAAGACCGTCTACACCATCGCCCACCAGAACAATTTCACCATGCAGAGCAAGATCGTCAAAGCCCTGGAGCTCCCCGAGGAGCGCCACCTGCGCAACGTCCAGGACCAGGGCAACACCGCCGCCGCGGGCGTGCCCTCGGTGCTGGCCCAGAACCTGCCCCGCCTCAAGGCCGGCGACTGCATCGTCTACGCCGTGGTCGGCTCCGGCCTGGCCTGGGGCGCGGGAGTCCTCGAGGTCCTGTGAAGGACGGCATCGCGGTCGTCACCGGAGCCACGGGCGGCATCGGCCGCGCCGTGGCCCTGCTCATCGCCGAGCGCTCCCGCGGCCGCCTGCGCCTGGCCCTGCACTGCCGAGGCAATCGGGCCGCGGCCGAAGAGCTCTCGCGCCGCATCCCCGGCTCCTTCGTGGTGGCCGCGGACCTTGCCAGCGGCGAGGGCCGCCAAGCCCTTCTCGACGCGGTACTGGCCCAGGGGGAGCCCACAGTCCTGGTCAACAGCGCGGGCGTGGACAAGCCCTACGAGCCCGGCCTGCTCATCCGGGAGGAGTCCTTCGACCGCATCCTGGCCATCAACCTCAAAGCCCCCCTCTTCCTGATGAAGCTCTTCGGCAAGGTCATGACAGGCTCCGGCGGCGGAGCCATCGTCAACGTGAGCTCGGCCCTGGCCAGCCAAGCCCTGGCCGGCTGCTCCGTCTACCGCGCCTCCAAGGCCGCTTTGGAGGCGCTGACCAAGCAGTTCGCCTTCGAGCTGGGCCGCGGCGGCGTACGGGTCAACGCGGTCGCGCCCGGCTTCGTGGAGACGCCCATGACCGCCGACGTGCCTGAGCAGGTCCGGGAGGGCATCCGCTCCGGGACCGCGCTGGGCCGCTTCGCGACCCCGGAAACCGTGGCCGAGGCCGTCTGGCAGCTCATCGACAACGAATCCATCAGCGGCGCCGTGCTCCCCGTCGACGGGGGCATGAACCTCTAGGAGGCCCAATGAGCCCGAAATACTGCGTGCTTTTCGCCGGACAATCCGTGCAGGCCCAGGGGATGTGCCGTGAGCTCTGGCGCATACCCGCCGCCCGGGACATTCTGGAGCGGCTCAAGCCCTCCTTGGGCGACGACTTGGAGCACATCACCACCGAGATGCCCGGCCCGGAGCTGGCCAAGACCTTCAATGCCCAGCGCGCCATACACGCCCATCATCTGGGCAATTGGTTCGCCTACAAGGCCGCGCATCCGGAGTTGGAGCTCTGCGGCGCGGTCGGCCACTCCATGGGCGTGGTCGCGGCCCTGGTCGCGGCCGGGGCGCTGAGCGTGGAGGACTCCGGGCTCTTCATCCGGGCCCGGGCCCAGGCCTTCTCCGACGTGTGCCGGACCTTCGCCGAGCCCCAGGGCATGGCCGCGGTCATCACCAAGAAGCTCGGCGAGTTCAAAGACCGCATCGCGGCTTTCCCCGGGGTGTCCTTGGCCCTGCACAACACGCTGGGCAAGGGCACCATCGGAGGCAAGCTCGCGGACATCGAGGCCTTCGCGGCGCACGTCAAGAAGGAAGGCTGGCCCATGAAGGTGCTGGTCCTGAAGGTCGAGGGCCCGTATCACACCGCGGCCTTCACCCCGTGCAAGCCGGCCCTTCAGGCCGCGGTGGAGAAGATCGCCCTGCGGCCGCCGCAGATCCCGGTCTTCATGGGAACCTCCGGGCGCGCCGAATCCGACCCGGCGCGCATCCGGTCGCTCCTGGTGGAACAGGCCGACCATCTGGAGCGGCACTTCGACGCGGTCCGGGCCGCCTTCGACGGCGGCTGCCGGGACTTCATCGAGGTCGGGTACAAGCCTCAGCCCATCGCCTGGCTCTCCGACCAGCTCGTCGGCGAAGACGGCAAGGCTCTGGCCGGGGTGGCGGCCCTCGCGGTCAAGACCGAAGCGCTCGGGGAAAAGGTAGAATAGGCCCGCAGGAGGAGAATCCCGATGCCCGCCATCGCTGAGCGCCGCTACCCGCACTCGCCGGTCTTCTACCGCAACCTGCGCCGACCCATGCCCTGCATCGTGCGCGGGGAGGGCTGCTATCTCTACGACGAGGCGGGCAAGCGCTACCTCGACGCCTCGGGTGGGGCCTTCGTGGCCAACATCGGCCACGGAGTGGAGGAGCTCAGCCGCGCCCTCTTCGAGCAGGGGTCCAAGGTGGCCTACGTCAACGGCACCGCCTTCACGAGCGAGCCGGTGGAGGAGCTCGCCGCGGAGCTGGCCACCCTCTCCCCCGCGGGGATGGACAAGGCCTACTTCCTATCCAGCGGCTCCGAGGCCGTGGAGGCGGCGCTCAAGCTCGCCCGGCAGCACTGGGTCGAGATGGGCTTGCACGCCAAGCATAAGGTCATCTCCCAGACCCCGGGCTACCACGGCAACACGCTGCTGGCCCTCTCGGCCTCGGCCCGGGAGCACTACAAGAAGCTCTACGGCCCCTGGCTGGTCAAGGTGCCCATGATTCCGGCGCCCTATCCCTACCGCTGCTCCTGCGCGGGCGCGGCGGAATGCCCGGTCTGCACCGGCGCGGTCCTCGAGGAGGCCATCCTGCGCGAGGATCCCGAGACCGTGGCCGCGTTCATCGCCGAGCCCATCGGCGGCTCCTCCACCGGGGCCAGCGTGCCGCGCCCTGACTACTACAAGCGCGTGCGGGACATCTGCGACCGCTACCAGGTGCTGTTCATCGCCGACGAGGTGCTGACCGGCGCCGGCCGCACGGGCAAGTGGCTGGCCATGGAGTATTACGGTACCCAGCCCGACATCATCACGATGGGCAAGGGCATCAGCGGCGGCTACGTCCCCCTCTCCGCCGTGATCACCTCGCCGCGCATCATCGACCCCATCGCGCGCGGCAGCGGCGCCTTCAAGCACGCCCAGACCTTCTCCCACGTCCCCTCCATCTGCGCCGTGGGGTTGGCCGCGGTGCGCTACATCAAGTCGCGCAAGCTCGTGGACCTGGCCGCCGAGACGGGGCAGACCCTCCAGAAGCGGCTCAAGACCCTGCAGAGCCTGCCCGGTGTGGGCGACGTGCGCGGCATCGGGATGCTGGCCGCCGTCGAGTTCGTGGCCGACAAGGCGACCCGCCGGCCGTTCCCGCGGGCGCTCAAGTTCGCCGAGACCTTCACCGAGGCGGCCCAGGAGGCCGGCCTGGTGGTCTGGCCGAACGTGGGCCAGGCCGACGGCGAGGACGGCGACTTGGTCATGATCGCTCCCCCGTTCATCATCAGCCCGGCGGAGATCGACTCGCTGGTCTCCCTGTTCAAGACCGCCCTGGAGGCGACCCTCCACAAGACCCAAGGAGCCTGATCCATGACGACCAAGACCGCCCCCGCCCAGACCGACTACCCCCGCATCGTGACCGTCCCCCCCGGCCCCAAGGCCCGGAAGGTCATCGCCCTGGACAAGCAGTGGACCTCGCCCTCCTACATCAAGGAGTATCCCCTGGTCATGGCCGGGGGCAAGGGCGCCATGGTCGAGGACGTGGACGGCAACCGCTACATCGACTGGATGGCCGGCATCGCCGTCAATTCGACGGGCTACAACCACCCCCGGGTCATCAAAGCCATCCACGAGGCCGCCGACAAGTTCCTCCACATCTGCGGCACGGATTTCTATTACGAGTCCCTGGCCCTGCTGTGCGAGAAGCTCGCCAAGAGCGCGCCCGGCCCGGACAAATACCGCGTGTTCCTTACGAATTCCGGCACCGAGGCGGTCGAGGGCGCGGTCAAGCTCGCGCGCTACCACACCAAGAGGCCCCAACTCATCGCCTTCGAGGGCGCCTTCCACGGCCGCTCTTACGCCGCGGTGAGCCTGACCTCCAGCAAGGTCAAGTATCGGGCCGGCTTCGGGCCCATGCTCCCGGGAATCAGCCACCTCCCCTACGACAACCCCTACCGGGGCGGCGACCCCATGGCCGCGGCGCACAAGCTCTTCGAGAGCAGGGTCTCGCCCAAGGACGTGGCCGCGGTGTTCATGGAGCCTATCCAGGGAGAGGGCGGCTACATCATGCCCCGGCCCGAGTTCGTGCGCGCCTGGCGCAAGCTCTGCGACGAGCACGGCATCCTGCTTGTCTTCGACGAGATCCAGTCCGGCGTGGGCCGCACCGGCAAGATGTGGGCCTGCGAGCACTTCGGCGTGGAGCCGGACATTCTGCTCACGGCCAAGGGACTGGGCTCCGGCCTGCCCATCGGCGCGATCGTGGCCAAGGAGAAGGTCATGACCTGGGGCCTGGGCACCCACGGCACGACCTTCGGCGGCAATCCGGTCTGCTGCGCCGCGGCTTTGGCCACCCTGGAAATCGTCGAGGGCGGGCTCCTCGCCAACGCGGCCAAGATGGGCGAGCGCCTGCTCGCCGGACTGCGCAAGCTGCAGGAGAATCATCCCTGCATCGGCGATGTCCGCGGCGTGGGCCTGATGATCGGGGTGGAGTTCGTCAAGGACCGCAAGACCAAGGTCCCGGACACCGACCTGGTGGCCAAGCTTGAGCAGCTCGCCTTCCTCAAGGGCCTGCTGCTGCTCTCCTGCGGCAAGGCCGTCATCCGGGTGGCGCCGCCCTTGGTGCTCAACGCTCACGACGTGGACGCGGGCCTGGACATCCTGGACCAGTGCCTCGCCGAGCTGGGAGGCTGAGCATCCGGCCGGTACGGGTCATTCCGCCCCGCTGCGCGGGGCGGTGGCGGGCGAGCTGGCGCTCGCCCGCTCGGCACGGCGACGGATTTACGCCGAAGCTATGCGCTCTCCTTCTTCCGACGGCAAAGTGAAGTAGAAAGTCGAGCCCTTGCCTTCCTCGCTCTGCACCCAGACCGTCCCGCCGTGAAGCTTGATGAATTCGCTGACCAGCGCCAGGCCCAGGCCCACGCCCGGCTGGGAGCCGTCGTTGCTGCCGACCTGGGAGAACTTCTCGAAGAGCTTCTTGATGCCCTCCTTGGATATGCCGCAGCCGGTGTCCTTTACCGCGCAGATCACATGCCCGTGCGCGTCCGGCTTGGCAGCGGCAGCGGCCACGATCTGGCCGCCCTCCGGGGTGAACTTGATGGCGTTGGAGATGAGGTTGGCGAGCACCTGCACGATGCGCTGATGGTCGGCCATGACCATCAGGTCCGGAGACGGGGCCCGGAAGGAGAGGCTGATCCCCTTGTTGTTGGCCCAGGGCTGGAGGCTGTCCACCGCTTCCTTGAGCAGCCCGGTGAGGGAAGTGGGAGCCTGCCGGATGCTGATCTTGCCGGCGCGCAGCTTGGAGAAGTCCAGGATCTCGCTGATCATGGAGCCGAGCTGCTGGCTGTTGCGCAGGCAGACGTCCAGGAAACCGTTGTCCTCCGGCCCCAGCGTCGCTCCGGCCCGCTCGCTCAAGAGCTCCAGCGCGCAGTTGATGGAGGCCAGCGGGGCCTGCAGGTCATGGGTCACGCGCGAGAGGAACTCCTCCTGGAGCCGGAGCGTCTCCTTGAACTTGACCACGTCCGGCAGCCCGGTGTAGGTGCCCACGACCCGGCCGGAGTCGTCCTCGACTACGGCCATGGACCGGCGCAGGGCCCGTCCGACCTCGTGGTCCGCGGACACAGCCACCTCCGGATTGGTCCCAGGCTCGGCGCCGAGGTCCTTGGCCATGGCCACCATATTCTCGCCCGTGGAGACGCTCTCCATGATATTCTTGCCCGCCATATCGGCCAAGCTCTTGCCCGCGAGCTCCTCGGCGGCCGGGTTCATCATGAGGACATTGCCTTCCTTGTCCACGATGACCTTGCCTTCGGCCACGGAGGTGAGCACTTTCGCGGTCAGCGCCTTCTCGCCCCGCAAGGCCGCGGTGGCCTGGGCCACGTGCTCATCCATGGCCTCTTTGACCAGGCGCACCGTGTCCTCGTAGAGATGGACCCGCTCGCCAGGGTCCTCCACCGCGGACTCGACCAGCTTCTTGAGGACGGAGCCGAAGCTCAGCCCGGCCTTGCTGGACGGAGCCGCCGCGCTGGGCGGCTGGGCGGCCCCAGCGCCGGGGCCCGGGCCCGGCGCGGCGCGCGGCGCCGCAGGCAGCGGCTTGGCCGAAGCGCGGGAGTAGCGCTCCTGGTCGTGCCTGATGTGCTTGACGCCCCTCTGGACGAAGAAATCGTCCACCGCGCCCTGGGCCCGCTCCGGCGGTACCGCGGCCAGTTCGCACATGGCGGCAAGCTCGAAAGGCTTTATCCCGCGCCAAAAACTCAGGCTGCGCAAGCCATGCCCCTGGAACAGGATCCGTATGGAGTCAGGGGCCTGGGTCTCGGCCAGCGCCGGCGTCTCGTTGACCAGCCAGCGTCCGTCGGCCAAGGACAGGTCCACGCGCTCCTGCTGCGCGGTCGCGAAGGCCAGGTCCAGAAGGTTGTAGGCTTCACGGATGGCCTCGGCGGCCATGGGGTGGTTGCTGCGGTAGAGCGCCGCCAGCTTGATCGCACGGCCCAGACTGGCGATGTACTCCGCGCCAATCTCCGCCAGGGACGGGGCCTTGGTCCGCGCCGGTCTGGAAGACTCTGAAGCGCCGCCTGGCTTGAGCATCACACACCTCCGAGAGCCGGTGTCCCGTCGCCGCCGGCCGCGGCGTCCCCGAGGATGCGGGCCCAGGCCAGGGCGACCAACGGGTCTCCAGGGTCGGCCTCGTCGCGAAGCAGGGATTGCGCCCGCGCCTCCTGGCCGCTCTCAGCCAGGAGCATGGCCCAGTTGGAGACGGCCAAGGGATGTCCGGGGATGACCTTGAGCGCCTTCTCGAAATAGAAGCCGGCGTCCTGAAGCCGGCCGGCCGCATAGAGCGCCACTCCCATGTCGTTGGGCGCGGCGAAGAAGCCGGGGTCCAGAGCCATGGCCTGGAAAATGGCCGGGGCGTCGGGCTGATAGCCGGAGGCGCACCAGAACTCATGGCAGTTCTGCGCGTCGTAGGCATTGAGCTTCATGGCTTGCTGGCTCTCGGCCAGCCGGCGGTCGGGGTCGGCGCGCTGCCCGCGGCGCAATGCCTTGGCCATGGCGCGATGGGTCTCGGTCAGGTTAGGAGCCGCTTCGAGGGCCTGTTGCGCCTCGTCATAGGCCAATTCGTAGTAGCTGGCGCACTCCTGGCCCGATATCTCGCGCCGGAAGCCCCAAAGGGCGTAGGTCTCGGCTAAAGCCGCAGTGGTCGAGGCCCACAGGCCTGGCTCGAGGTCCCGGGCCTCCAAGTATAGCGCCACCGCCTCCTGGTAGCCCTGGATATCGAAGCGCCGGGCTTGCCTGCGCCCCTCATCGCGCAGGCTCTGGGCTGAGGTCTGGGGAAGGTCCAATACAGCTTCGGGCATATCATCCTCCCATCATGATCTTGAGGGCTTCGTCGACCGAGGTATCCCCGGAGGCCACCACCCGCAGAGCCGCTTGGCGCAGGGTGGTCAGACCCTCCTTTTCCACGAGGTCCTGGAGGGCATCAGCCTGCTGGCTGTTGACGATGAGCTGGCGCAGGGCCAAGCTGTCGACCGGCATCACTTCAAAGACCGACTTGCGGCCCGAGTAGCCGGTTTGATGGCAGTAACCGCAGCCCGGAGCGCGGAACACGGTCTTAAGGGCCGCGACCTCTGCCTCGTTGAGGAACTTCTTGTCCTCGTCCGAGAGCTCGCCCGCCCTCTTGCACCGGGGGCAGAGTTTGCGCACCAGGCGCTGGGCGACGATCAGGCGCACGCTCGCCGCCACCAGATAAGGAGCGACACCCATGTGGACCAGCCGGACGATGGACGCCGGCGCGCTGTTGGTGTGCAAAGTCGAGAAGACTAGGTGCCCGGTGATAGAGGCCTTGACCGCGATCTCCGCGGTCTCCAAGTCCCGGATCTCCCCGATGAGCATGATGTCCGGGTCCTGGCGCAGGAAGGCGCGCAGCGCGGATTCGAAGGTGAGCCCGATGCTGGGCCGGATCTTGACCTGGGAGATGCCGGCCAGCTCGTATTCGACCGGATCCTCCGCGGTCATGATGTTGACGTCCGGACGATTGAGCATGCTGATCATGGTGTAGAGGGTGGTGGTCTTGCCGCTGCCCGTGGGGCCCGTGACCAGGATGAGGCCGTGCGGCGCGTGCAGGGCTTTTTCCACGCAGGCCAGGTCCCGAGGCGTGAGGTCGAGGTCGGCCAGGTTGCCCTTGAGCTTGCTCTGGCCGAGGACGCGCATGACGATCTTCTCGCCCCGGGAGCAGGGCAAGGTGCTGATGCGGAACTCGACCTTGCTGCCTTTGATCTGCGCCCGGAACTGGCCGTCCTGGGGCAAGCGCCGCTCCGTGATGGAGAGGTTGGACATGATCTTGATGCGCGCGGTCAGGCGCGGGTGGATGGCGATGGGCAAGGTGCAGAGCAGCTTGAGGGAGCCGTCGACGCGCACGCGCACGGTGACCTTGTCCTCCCCCGGCTCGATGTGGATGTCGGAGGCCCGCATCTCGACGGCGCGCATGAGGATGCGGTTGACGCGGTTGATGAGGGGAGAATCCTGCGCCAACTCCTCGAGGCCGTGGAGGTCCGCGGCCTCCTCCTTCTTGTCGTCCGCGGACTCGACCGCGATATCGTTATCCCCGGACAGGTCATCCAGAGACTCCTCCCCAATGAGGCCCTCCTCGTCCAGCGCCGCCGGAGCGGTGACCTCCGGAGGAAGCGGAGCCTCGGGCTGCGGCGCTCTGGCCGCGGCTGGGGGGCTTGCCCGAGGCTCCGCTGAACGATCCCCCGGAGGTAAGATGGTGGGCAACTGCACGGGCGGCGCGGGGGTGAAGAAGTCTTCTTCCTCTATGGAAGGGGGCAAAGACGGCGCGACGGTGTTCTCCTCACGCGCGGCCTGGCCCTCTTCGGGGGCTGCGTCGGCCGTCATGGGCGGCGCCGCGTCCGGGGCCGCCTCACCGGGAGTCTCGGGCTCAGGCAGGGACTCCAGCGCCTTCCTGACGCTCTCCAGGAGCTTCCCGTTGCTGACCGGCTTCTCCAGGAAATCCGAGACCTCCAGGTTGATGCTCTTGAGGTGCTGCCGGTTGGGCGCGCCCGTGAACATGATGACCGGGATGCTCCGCAGCTCCATGCGGCTGCGCAGCTCCTGGAGCAGCTCGTAGCCGTTCATCCTGGGCATGTTGAAATCGAGGATGATCAAGTCCGGCTGGTGGCGCAGCACAGACTCCAGAGCGCTGCGCCCGTCCGCCGCCTCCATCACCCGATAGGAGTGCCTGGAGAGCAGGACGCTGACCAAGGAGCGGTAGTCCTTATTGTCTTCGACGACCAGGATGGTCCGCGGCGTCGCCTTCAACTGCACAGACTCCGCTTCAGGTTCAGAAGGCGCGACCGCCGCCGCCCCGTCTCGAGCCCGCCCGCGGAGCATGGCGTCTATTTTCTCGCCCAGCTCCATCAACGGATCCTGATCCATTTTTCCCCCCAGCTGTTGCATCTCAAGTGTAACAGGAGGGCGTCAAGGAATTGTCAAGCGCGCCTCAGCGCGCTTGTGCTGACCGTCTCAGGAAGGATGTTGGCGGTCATGCGCCAGCCCGGATGCTGGGGGCGGACCTCAGAGCTCGAAGCGGTAGCCGCTGCCCGGCACCGTCACGATGCGGCGGCCCAGACGCGGCCCGAGCTTGCGGCGCAGGGAGGAAAGGTGCACGGTCACGGTGTGCGGATCGTTGTACTCGGCCAAGTCGTAGCCCCAGACCGACTCGAGCAAAAACTTCGGGGTGAGCACGTGCCCGCGCTTGCGCAGCAGAAGGGTCAGGAGGTCGAACTCCTTGCGGGTGAGGTCGACGCGCCGGCCGCCGTGGCTGACGGTCCGGGCCTGCACGTCGAGGGCCACTCCGTCGGCCCGCAGGATCTCGCAGAACTCGGCCGCGGTGGCGTAGCGGCGCAGAACGGCCATGATTTTGGCCAGGAGGATGGGCGGCTCGAAAGGCTTGAGCACGTAGTCGTCGGCGCCCAGCGAGAAGCCCTCCAACTGGTCCCGTTCCTGCCTGCTGGCGCCGGACATGAGCACGATGGGGAGCGCCGCGGTCCGGCGTTCCGCGCGCAAGCGGCGGCAGAGCTCGAAACCACCCATCTCCGGCATCTGCACGTCGGAGATGACGATGTCCGGCTGGGAATCCACCGCGGCGAGCAAGGCCTCCCGGCCCGAGTCAGCGTCGAGCACGGTATGGCCGGCCTCGCGCAGGAAGGAACGCAGCATCTTGCGGAAATCCTCCTCGTCGTCGACGAGCAAGATCTTGTAGCGCAGCGTGGGGCCTTCGGTCATGAGCGATGTTCCCTGGGGCAGGCGGAGACCTGACCGGAGTCAATTATAGCTCTATTCCCGCCCCCCGCGCAGACCGGTCCTCAATTTAGCTAGAATACCCGCATCGCTGCGAGGAGTCCCTGCATGAAGAACAAAGTGGTCAGCATGAAGGAGGCCGTCTCCGGCCTGGTCAAGGACGGCGACATCGTGGTCATCGAGGGCTTCACGCACCTGATCTGCTTCGCCGCGGGCCACGAGATCATCCGCCAGGGCCGCAAGGACCTGACCTTGGCGCGCCTGACCCCCGACCTAATCTACGACCAGATGATCGCGGCCGGGGTGGCGCGCAAGCTGGTCTTCTCCTGGGCCGGCAACCCGGGCGTGGGGTCTTTGCACGCCTTCCGCCGCGCGGTCGAAGCCCAGCCGCCCAAGCTCGAGATCGAGGAGTACTCCCATTTCGGCATGGTGGCGCGATTCTCGGCGGGCTGCGCCAACGTCCCTTTCTGGATCATGCGCGATTACAAGGGCTCGGACATCCCGGCCGCCAATCCCTTGATCCGCGCCGTCAAGTGCCCCTATACCGGCGAGGAGTTGGCCACGGTCCCGGCCTTGCGGCCGGACGTGACCATCGTGCACGCCCAGCGCGCCGACAAGACCGGCAACACCCAGATCTGGGGCCTGCTGGGCGTGCAGAAGGAGGCCGCCTTCGCCTCCCGCAAGGTCATCGTGGTGGCCGAGGATATCGTCGACGAGTCCGTGGTGCGCTCCGACCCCAACCGCACGCTCATCCCGGGCTTCCAGGTGGACGCCGTGGTTCATGAGCCCTGGGGCGCGCACCCCTCCTTCGCCCAGGGCTACTACGACCGCGACAACGATTTCTACGTAAGCTGGGACAAGATCGCGCGCGACGAGGCCAGCCTCAAGAAGTACCTCGACGAGTTCGTCTACGGCGTCAGCGGCCGGGCCGAGTATATGAAGAAGCAGCCGGGCCTGGCCGAGCGCCTGAGCGCCAAGAACATGGTCTGCCAGGGGGTCAACTATGGCTACTGAGACGAAGGCCGCCACCGACTACACCCTCAACGAGCTCATGACGGTGCTGGCAGCCCGGGAGATCCGGGATGGGGACGTCGTTTTCGTTGGCATAGGGCTGCCCAATCTCGCCTGCAACCTGGCCCGCCACACGCACGCGCCCAACATGTGCCTCATCTACGAATCCGGAGCCGTGGGCGCTGTGCCCGACCGCGTCCCGCCGTCCATCGGCGACCCGGCCCTGGTGACCGGCTCCTTGATGGTGGCCAGCATGCAGGACGTATTCCAGGCCATGCTCCAGAACGGCAAGATCCAGGTGGGCTTCCTGGGCGGCGCCCAGATCGACCGCTACGGCAACATCAACACCACGGTGGTGGGAGACTATCGGAAGCCCAAGGTGCGCCTGCCCGGCTCGGGCGGGGCCTGCGAGATCGCCATCCACGCCCAGCGCGTGCTGCTCATCGCCAAGCTGGACAAGCGAGCCTTCCCGGAGAAGGTGGACTTCATCACCAGCCCCGGCACCGTGTCCAAAGGCAAGACGCGCGCGGAGTGGGGACATCCGGGCCGCGGCCCGGTCAAGTGCATCACCAACATGGGCATTCTTGAGCCCGACGAGCGGACCGGCGAACTGGTCCTGACCGCCATCTACCCGGGTGTGACCATCGACCAGGTGCGCGCCAACGTGGGCTGGGCGCTCAAGGCGAAGGAGCCCTTGCAGGGCGTGGCCCTGCCCACCGCGCGCGAGATCCGGCTGCTGCGCGAGAAGCTCGACCCCAAGAAGCTGCACATCAAGTGATTCGACGGACCTTCATGAGGGTGCGCAAGACAGCTTTTTTTATTTCAGGAGTCGCCGTCCAATCCCCCTTATCCTGAGAGGACCATGAAACTCAACGAACGCCTCGACTCGATGCCGTTGTCCCGGTTCCATTGGTCCTTGGTCACGGCTTCGGGTCTGGGCTGGCTCTTCGACGCGTTCGATTCCGGGCTGGTCTCCTTCGTGCTGGCCGTGCTGGCCAAGGAGTGGCTGCTCACTCCGGCGCAGGTGGGCCGCATCGGCAGCATGGGCCTGGTCGGCATGTTCGCCGGCGCGGCCTTGGTCGGCCTGCTGGCAGACCGCTTCGGCCGCAAGCTCCTCTTCCAGAGCACGCTCATCGTCTTCAGCGCCGCCACCGGGCTCTGCGGCCTGGCCACGGGCTACGGGGCTCTGCTGGCCATGCGCTTTTTGGTCGGCTTCGGCCTGGGCGGAGAGCTGCCGGTGGCCAGCACCTTGGTCAGCGAGTTCGCGCCCAAGGCGCACCGGGGAAAGATGATCGTGATCCTGGAGAGCTTCTGGGCTCTGGGATGGGCCCTGGCCGCGCTCGTCGCATTCCTGCTCATCCCTCGCTGGGGCTGGCGCATGGCCTTCTTCCTGGGAGCCGCGCCCGCGCTCTACGTCCTCTACCTGCGCCGCTTCGTGCCCGAATCTCCGCGGTTCCTGGAGGCCAGCGGCCGCTTCGAGGACGCGGCCTTGGTCGTGCGCGAAGTCGAGCGCGCCTGCGGCCAGCCGCCTTCCCCGCTGGAGCCCTCGCAGGAGAAGCCCGCGGAGAGGCCGGGCATGCGCGCCCTTTGGTCGCCGGCCATGTCCCGGCGCACGGCCATGCTCTGGATCCTGTGGTTCGCCATGATCTACTCCTACTACGGGATCTTCATCTGGCTGCCTTCCTTGCTTGTGGCCGCGGGCTTCCCCCTGGTCAAGTCCTTCTCGTATGTCCTGATTATAACGGCCGCGCAAGTGCCGGGCTATTTCAGCGCGGCCTGGCTGGTGGACCGCTGGGGCCGCAAGCCGACCTTGGTGGCCTACCTCGCCGGCTGCGTGGTGAGCTCCTTCGTGTTCGGCAAGGTGGGCTCCCCCGCCGGCGTCATCCTCTGGGGCTGCCTCATCTCGTTCTTCAACCTGGGAGCCTGGGGCGTGGTCTACACCTACACGCCTGAGCTTTATCCCACGGCGCTGCGCGCCACGGGCGCGGGTTGGGCCTCCGGCTTGGGCCGCGTCGGCGGCATCCTGGCGCCTCTGGTGGTCGGATGGATCATGGGGACCTTCCCCGGCCGCCAGGACCTGGTCTTCGCGCAGTTCGCCTTCGTCGTGTTCATCGGGCTGCTGGCCGTGGCTTTCCTGGGACAGGAGACCAAAGGGCGCAGCCTGGAAGACATCGCCGCTTAGCCCGGCTCCCTGCCGGAAAAAGTAGAATATCCGCATGGCCACCACGACCGACACCAAGCAGATCATCTATTCCATGAACGCGGTGGGGCGCATCCACCCCCCGAAGAAGCAGGTCCTCAAGGACATCTCGATCTCGTTCTATTACGGGGCCAAGATCGGCGTGCTGGGCGACAACGGCTCGGGCAAGTCCACCTTGCTGCGCATCATGGCGGGCCAGGACGAGGACTACGTCGGCGAGATCACCATGTCCAAAGGCTACACCGTGGGGCTGCTGGAACAGGAGCCTCAGCTCGACAAGACCAAGACCGTCAAAGAAGTCGTGGAAGAGGGCGTGGCCGAGACCAAGAAGCTCCTCGACGACTACAACGCCATCGGCGACAAGCTCGCCGACCCCGCCCTGACTCCCGAGGACATGGAGAAGCTCATGGAGAAGCAGGGCAAGCTCCAGGAGAAGATCGAGGCCTGTGGCGCCTGGGAGCTCGACAGCCGGCTCGAGCTGGCCATGGACGCCCTGCGCTGTCCTCCGGCGGAGCAGACCGTCGGCAACCTCTCCGGCGGCGAGAAGCGCCGGGTGGCCCTGTGCCGGCTCATGCTGCAGGAGCCGGACATCCTGCTCCTCGACGAGCCCACCAACCATCTCGACGCGGAGTCCGTGGAATGGCTGGAGCAGCATCTGCGCCAGTACAAAGGCACGGTCATCGCCGTGACCCACGACCGCTATTTCCTCGACAACGTGGCCGGCTGGATCCTGGAGCTCGACCGCGGCGAAGGCATCCCCTGGAAGGGCAACTACGCTTCCTGGCTCGAGCAGAAACAGGCCCGCTTGGCTCAGGAGGAGAAGAGCGAGTCCAAGTACCGCAAGAGCCTGGCCAAGGAGCTGGAATGGGTGCGCATGGGCGCCAAGGGCCGCCAGGCCAAGAGCAAGGCTCGCCTGCGGGCCTACGACGAGATGCTCGCCGACGGCGAGAAGGAGGAGCGCAACGAGACCCTCGAACTCTTCATTCCTCCCGGGCCGCGCCTGGGCGACACGGTCATCGAAGCCCAGGGCGTGTCCAAGGCCTACGGCGACAAGCTTCTCTTCGAGAACCTGTCCTTCCGCCTGCCGCCCAACGGCATCGTGGGCGTCATCGGCCCCAACGGCGCCGGCAAGACCACCCTCTTCAAGCTCATCACCGGACGGGAGAAGCCCGACGCCGGGACCTTCAAGACCGGCGAGAGCGTCAAGCTGGCCTACGTGGACCAGGACCGCGACCTCCTCGACCCCAAGAAGAACGTCTGGGAGGCCATCACGGACGGCCTCGACGTGGTGCTTCTGGGCAAAAAGGAGGTCAACTCCCGCCAATACGTGGCGCGCTTCAACTTCTCCGGGACCGACCAGCAGCGGCCCGTGGGCGTGCTCTCCGGCGGAGAGCGCAACCGCGTGCACATGGCGCGCATGCTCAAGGAGGGCGGCAACGTCCTGCTCCTCGACGAGCCGACCAACGACCTGGACGTCCACACCTTGCGGGCCCTGGAAGAGGCGATCTCCAATTTTGCCGGCTGCTGCGTGGTCATCAGCCATGACCGCTGGTTCCTGGACCGCATCGCCACCCATATCCTGGCCTTCGAGGGCGAGAGCACCGTGCGTTTCTTCGAGGGCAACTACACGGCCTATGAAGAGGACCGCAAGGCCCGGCTGGGCGAGGCCGCCGTCCTGCCCCACCGCATCCGCTACAAGAAGCTGACCCGATGAGGCGGGGGGCCTTCCTGGCCCTCGGGGCCCTGGCCCTGTCCGCCTGCATCCAGGTGAGCTTCCGCCGGTCCGCCACGCAGGAGGAGGCCGCCCTGCAGGCCGAGATTCGGCGCACCTACTGGGAGGTGGCGGCGGCCTTCGCGGCCGGCGATGCCGAGGCCCTGGCCGCCCTCTTCTCGCCTGACATCTCGCACCCCATGACCCAAGGCCAGATCCGGGACTGGGCCCGCGATTTCTTCGCCCGCAACGGCCGCGCCCGCTTCCATGTCACGGAGCTGAGCTTCGACGAACTGGGCTACACGCACGCGGTGGTGACCTTGAAGTACCGCGTGGATCCCGCCAAGCCCGAGGGGGCTTTCGGGGGGACCGAGACGGACCGCCTCGACCGCCGCCAAGGGCGCTGGGCCGTGACCTCCTGGGACCGCGGCCCCTAGCAGGCCTTGCGACAAAAGCGTTCCGGGGCTATACTTTTTCCGAGGACACCCCGATGACCCTGATCCTCAGGCGCGCGTTCTTCGCGGCACTCCTGGCCGTCCTGTGGAGCGCGCCCGCCTTTTCCTGCAAATACTGCGACTCGCCTCCGTCATCCCCCCCGGCGACGCTCCAGCCCGCCGAGCCCCTGGACCTGCGCGCGACGCCTGGTCTGCTGCCTGATGAACTGCCCTACCTCCAGAGCCTGGACAACGGCCGCTTCGTCCGCCGGGGCAGCTACCTCGACGACGCCAAGGCCGCCGACCGCAGCGCCCATCTCCTGACCAACGCCGCGGCCCAGTCCTTGCTCAAGACCCGCGCCGAAGCCGTGGTCTCGGTCCTGCGCGAAAAGCAGAAGTCGGGGCTCATCCAGGACGCGGACCGCAAAGGAGCTCTCCTGCTGTATTGGTACCGCGCCCCCCTCCTGGCCCAGGCCGACCGGGAATTCCTCTCCAGCCTCAATGCCGCATCCTTGGGCAAAGCGCCGGCGGGGCCGGCTTGGGGAGAGAAGCCCCCCGGACAGCTGGTCGTGGCCGGAGACGCAGACGGTCTGGCGGGGCGCTTCCTGCGCCAAGTCGAGCTGGCCGGCGACGCGGAGCAGAAAGCCTCCCTCCAGGAGGCCGTCGGCCTCGTGCTCGCCACACCCACCGGCCGCCAGCTCGCCGATGAGTTCTCCGCCACGGGCGCCAAGGCCCGGATCTCCTTCGGCGCCTTCGAGGGCTCGCAGGTCCTGGAAGTGAACGGCAAGAAGGTGCTCAGCGGCACGTACGCCGTGACGGACACGTCCGGCGAGACCGTCGAGATCCTCGTCAACCAGGATTTCCTTAAGACCGACCGCTATTTCCGGCAGAGCAAGCTGGCCCCGACCTTGGCCCACGAGCTTCTGGGCCACGGACTGGAGACGGTCGGCGCCAAGCGGGCCGGAGTCCTGGATGCCTATAACTCCTATTATCGGGACAACGAGACCAACGCCCGCCTGGTCGGCTGGACCGTGGAAGCCGAGCTCGGCGGCAAGATCCATACCCCCCTCATCTGGAGCTATCTCAAGGACCCCGAGGCCTACCACCGCACGCTCCAGACTACCTTGCCCTACTACGCGACGACCGTCAGCCCGGCCGAGAGCCGGGACATGCTGGGCACTTTGCAGGCCCGCCTCGAGCGGACCAACGAGGAGCTGGCCGCCACCCCCCAAGCCATCGCGCAGGCGCAGGGCTGGCGTCCGGTCATCGAGCATTTCGTCACGGTGCACAAGATGGACCGCGGCTCCTTCCGCTCCGTGACCGAGAAGATCGACCTCGTTTCCCAGAAGTCCCTGCCCGCCCGCGGCGAGGCCCTCAAGGGCATCGCAGCACGCCTGGAGGCGAACATCAAGTCCTTCGCGGGCCCGTCCGGCGGCCCGCGCCTGCAGGATATGCAAGGCCAATTCAGCCGCGATTTCTTCGCCCAGGAAGAGGCCCGGGTCCAGGCGCGCCGGGCGCGCCTGGAGGAGCTGGTCCGGGGCAGGAGCTGCGAGACCGTCTCCCCGCCGCCGCCCGGCCAGGTCAGCTGGGACGAGCTCAAGAAGATGCGTCAGGACGACCAGAAGGCACAACCCGGCCACTGGAAGACATGAGGGCCTTCGTCCTGGCCGTCCTGCTCTGCCCCGCCGCGGCCGCCCCGGTCAAGCAACTCGCCGATTTCGCCGGCGTGGCCAAGGTCCAGGCGCAGGAGGGCTGGACGGTCAGGAGGACGGAAGGCAACGACCCGGCCCTGCGCCTTTCCCTGGGCTCGGACATCATCAGCGCGAGGCTCTTCGGCGGCGAGGGTTCCCGCTACCTCGGGCTCCATGACTACCTCAAGGGCTTCGAGGCCACGACCATGGGAAGCCCGCCGGAGCGGGTCCGCGAGGCTACGGTGGGCGGACTGCGGGTCTGGTTCTACCGCCATGGCTACCCCATCAACCTCGGCGACCCCGACACGGCCAGAGCCGGCCCGCCGGAGCTCGCCGCGGAGGAGTTCTGCATCCTGCCAGTCGGCCGCAGGTTCCTGGTCCTCAGCTGGGCGCACGAGAGCCCCGTGCCGGACCCGGAAGACTCCGGTGAGGCGGCCTGGCGGGAGTTCCTGTCCGACTTCTCGCTCATCAAGAAATAGCGCCCCGGCCGGCAGCCCCTCCCTTCCCCGCCAAATAACCTATAATAGCCCATCATGGAAAACACCGATCAATCGACCCTCCGCGCCGGACTGGTGGACTCGGTCCTGCTCATCGACGCGGACAATGACCCGCACCTGCCGTCTGATTTCGTCCTGACCCAGTCCACCTTGGTCCGTGTCTTCCTCCGGGCCAAAGCCGAGCTGTCCAAGAGCCTCCAGAAGCGCATCGGCGGCCTGCCCCTGTTCGCGAACATCGTCGCGCCGCTGGGAACCAAGAACGCGGCGGACTTCGTCATGTCCATGCACGCGGGCCTGTTGCACGCCAGCATCCCCATGCACGTGCCGTTCTCCATCGTGACCAACGACAAGGCGCTCACCGGCATCGTCCAGGAGCTTCAGCGCGTGGGCCGCGTGGCCACCCTGTGGACCTCGCACCCGGATCGGGAGGAGATGTCCCGCTCCGCTTCCACGCGCCGTTCCTCTTCGACTTCCTCCAGCCGCTCATCGCGGTCCCGCCGCGGCGGCCGGGGCCGGAGCCGAGCCGCCAAGCCGGCGGCCGTGACCGAGACGACGGCCGCGCCGGCGGAAGTACCGGCCTCCGCTCCGGCTCGTCCGTCCCCCGCCAAGTCCCTGGAAGAGGTGACCATCGCCTACGAGCGCATGCTCTCCCGGGCCAAGAACCCGCCCAGCCGGCTCAAGGCGCTGCTCAACGACATCGGCAACCGCACCGCCAACTTCGGCTACTCGGCCGAAGCCATCCTCGAAGAGCTCAAACGGAATCACGGCCTGAGCATAGACGAAAGGGGCCGCGTCAGCCGCAAGTAGGCTGCCGAGGCCTTGAGCGATATCCAGCTGGCGGTCCTGCTCGCGGCCCTGGCCGGTCTGGCTTACTACGTCCGCATTGGCCTAGAGCGCGAAAGCGGCCCCAGCGGACTGCTCGACGCCCAGCCCCACCCGACGCCGACCGACCGCGCCGCGACCGGCGTGAGCTCCTTGCTTTGGGGCCACCTTTTCTGCCTGCTCGCCTGCATACCGCTCTTGGCCTATTCCCCCTACAGCCTCGACGAGGGCCATTCCATGGGCCGCTGGCTTTCGGATTTCCTGAGGGCCTGGCTGCTCTGGGCCGGGCTGCTCCAGCTCATCTACCTGGTACCGCTGTGGCGCAGCCTGCGCGCCCAGAGCCGTCCCGCCGCGGCCCGCGGCCTGCTCCTGGCCGGCGGCGCCACGGTCTCGGCCAGCGGCCTGTCCTGGGCTTTCGCCCTCAACATGGGGCGCGCCCCGGCCGCAGTCCAGGCCGGCTCCGGCCTACTGGCGCTGGCCTCGGTCGTAGCCCTGATCTGGTGCGGCCGCGAGCTGCGCCGTTCCTTGCGCGGCTGACCGCAAACCGGCTACAATAGGCGCATGAAGAGTACAGCCAAGACCGTCAAAGCCGATTCCGCCCAACAGCCCTTCAAATATCCCCTCCAGCGCCGATATATAGAGCCGGACTGGCGCCGCCTGCCCGGCTACAAGGACGTGTCCCAGAAGGAGTGGGAGAGCGCCCTGTGGCAGCGCCAGCACACGGTCAAGAACCTCAAGGAGCTCAAGGCCGTCCTGGGGATCTTCCTCGATGATGCTTTGCTCGCGGACCTTGAGGCGGACCAGCGCGACTGGGCCACCATGTCCATCCTCATGCCGCCCCAGATGATCAACTGCATGGACGAGCGCGACCTGCGCGCCGACCCGGTGCGCCGCTACATGCTGCCCGCGGCCAGCGACCGCCATCCCCAGTGGCCCTCCCATCCCATGGCCTCGCGCGACAGCCTGCACGAGAGCGAGATGTGGGCGGTGGAAGGCCTCACCCACCGCTACCCCACCAAGGTCCTGGCCGAGTTGGTCGCGACCTGCCCCCAGTACTGCGGCCACTGCACGCGCATGGACCTCGTCGGCCTCTCTACCGCCCAGGTCAAGAAGGGCAAGTTCCAGACCCCTCCCAAGGAGCGCTTTGAGAGTATCCTCGAGTATCTGCGCAAGACCCCCGCGGTGCGCGACGTGGTGGTCTCTGGAGGCGACATCGCCAACGTGCCCATCGCCCAGCTTGAGCCTTTCGTGTCCGCGCTCATGGACATCCCCAACATCCGCGACATACGCTTGGCCACCAAGGGCCTGCAGGGCCTGCCCCAGCACTTCCTGCAGGACGAAGTCCTGCGCGGGCTGGAGCGCTTGGCCAAGAAGGCGCGCGAGCGCAACATCGACATCGCCATGCACACGCACATCAATTGCGCCTCCCAGGTCACTCCTTTGGTGGGCAAGGCCGTGCGCAAGATCCTTGACGTCGGGTTCCGGGACGTCCGCAACCAGGGCGTGCTCATGCGGGGAGTCAACAGCTCGGTCCAGGACATGCTGGAGCTCTGTTTCATGATGATCGACCACGCCCGCATCATGCCCTACTACTTCTACATGTGCGACATCATCCCGAACTCCGAGCACTGGCGCCTCTCCGTGGCCGAGGCCCAGGCCCTGCAGCACGACATCATGGGCTATCTGCCGGGCTTCGCCACCCCTCGGGTCACCTGCGACGTCCCCTTCGTGGGCAAGCGCTGGATCCACCAGCTGGCGGACTACGACCGGGTCAAGGGCATCTCCTACTGGACCAAGAACTACCGCACCTCCATCGAGCATGACGACCCCGAGGCGCTCTCGCGGCGCTACGAGTACTACGACCCGGTCTACACCTTGCCGCCGGAAGGGGTCGCGTTCTGGCGCTCGCACAAGGCGAAGGCCCCGGCGCATCCCTGATGCCCTTCAAGTCCACGCCCTACCGGCTCCCGGGGCTGCTCCTCATCGATGGGCGCTCCTTCCCGGACGAGAGGGGCTTCTTCATGGAGAGCTCCCGCGAGGACGAGCTGCGCGGCCTGGGACTGCCCCCCTTGTTGCAGGACAACCTCTCCCGCTCCCGCCAAGGCGTGCTGCGCGGCCTGCATTTCCAGAAGCCTCCCCGCCCCCAGGGCAAGCTCGTACGCTGCCTGCGCGGGCGCATCTTCGACGTGGCCGTGGACCTGCGCCGAGGCTCCCCCTCCTACGGGAAGTGGACCTCCGTCGAGCTCTCGGACGAGGGCAACCGCATGTTCTGGATACCGGCGGGCTTCGCCCACGGCTTCTGCGCGCTCTCGGAGCAGGCGGACGTGATGTACAAGGTCACGGACTACTGGGCGGCCGAACAGGATGCCGGCATCCGCTGGGACGACCCGGCCTTGGGCATAACCTGGCCCGAGCCGCGGCCGCTGGTCTCGGCGAAGGATCGCGGCCTGCCGTTGCTCAGAGAGGCCGACCCCGGCTTCGTCTATCCCTAGCCCGGCCTAAGTCCCCGCCAAAACGAACAGCCCCCGCTTGCGCGGGGGCTGTTGTTTCGGATCTCAGGTCTTACTTGGTCGCCGGGGCGGCCGGGGTCGCGGGCGTCGCCGGGGTGGCGGGCTCAACGGCCTTCTCGTCCTTCATGCCCTTCTTGTGGTGCTTCTTGGCGGCCTTCTTGGCTTCCTTCTTGGCTTCTTTCTTGGCCTTCTTTTCAGCCTTCGGCGCGGGCTGGCTCTGGTCAACCGCCGGGGCGGCGGCCGGGGTGGCCGGGGCTTGGGCGAACGCGGCGCAGGAGAAGCCGAGCAAGGCAACGACGCTAACGAGGAGCTTGAACATTTTTACAGGTACCTCCATCATGATGTAGCCACCTCTGAGAGGGGCTGTGTTGTGCACATATATAATACGGATGACCCTTGAAAAAGTTCGAACCCGGTTCAGGGATTGGCCTGCCGCCAGTCGTTCTCTGCCAGCAGGAAAGCCACGAAGCGCTTGTTGGCGATATCCTCATCCTTCCGGATCGAGAGCAGCATCTCCCGGGCGGGGTCGTTGGCTTGGAGCTTGGCCAATTGGGCGTCGGTCTCGGCCATGAGGTCCGGCAATTCGCTGGTCTTGGTCTCCTGGGCGATGCGGTAGAGGGCCATCTCGGATTTGTTGTCGAGCCAGACCTTGAATTCCTTGGCCAGGGCCGCGTCCGCATAGCCGTCCAAAGGCTCGATGACGGGCAGGCGGGTCCTGTCGCCGCCCAGTTCGAGCCAGGAGCGGACCTCGATGGAGCGCTCCATGTAGCGCCGCTCCGCGCAGTCCATCATGTCGCCGACCATGAGCTTGGCCATCTCCCGCGCGATGAGCGGGGCCAGGACGCGGGGGTAGAGGGACACCGTGTCGCTGATGTAGAGGACGCGGGCACAGCCCTCGTGGGGGTCGACCGCGCCAGCCGGGCAGTCCATGACCGAGCTCTGGGACTGCTTGCGGAAGTCGATGAGGGTGCCCTTGTCCCTGACGGCAGCGACCACCTGGCCGCCGATCTCCGGGCCGTCGTTCATGGCGAGCAAGGCCCGGCTCACGGCGTTGATGCGCTGGACCTTCATCGGGTCCTGGATCGGGGTCTGGGCGCGCATATCGGCCAGCGCCTCGCCGATCTTGAGGCTGAACAAGGACTCCACATCCAGGTCCTTGGCTGAACCGGGGACCGTGCAGACGACGGCGGCCAGAGCGGCTAGGAGCAGCGTCTTTCTCATCCGTGACCTCCTAAGATAGCGACACCATCATTCTATCAGGATGCGCGCCATCCCCCCTGGGACCATAGGCCCAAAACCACCCTGGAAAACGGCCTATAGCGACAGGCCGTAGCGTCCTAGGACCCCAAGGAAATCCGCTCCGGGGGCAGAGCAGAGCCGGTAGGAGGCCCGGTCGAGCTCGAAGTCGAGCCGCCAGGCGTGGAGCATGAGGCGTCCGACGCCTCCCACGGGCCGGTCCTGGCCGTAGAGCGGATCTCCCAGTATGGGATGGCCGAGGCTGTGCAGGTGGACCCGGATCTGGTGGCGCCGGCCGGTCTCGGGAGCGGCCTCAAGCAGGCTGGCCTGCTCGGCGCGCCCCAGCACCCGGTAGCGCGTCAGCGACGCCTTGCCCGACCCCTTCGCGCAGAGGCCCATGCGTCCGGAACCGAAAGCCCGCAGGGGCCGGTCCACGACGCCGCCTCCTTCGAGGCGCCCCTGGACCAAGGCCAGGTAGAGCTTGCGCATGCGCCCGCCTTCGAAGAGCAGGCTGAGGTCCCGGTGCGTGGCCGCGTCCTTGGCGAAGATCACCAGGCCGCTGGCGCCTCGGTCGAGGCGGTGGACCACGAAGGCCTTGCCGCCGACAGCGCGGCTGGCCTGCAGGCTCAACGGCTCTTCCGCCAGCCCCCTCCCGGGGATGACGGCCAGGCCCGCGGGCTTGTCCACGGCCAGGATGCGGCCGTCCTCGTAGACGATGCGCAGCCGCGCTTGTTCCATCGCAGCCGCAGTCTCAGTAGCCGGTCAAAACGGTATCGGACAATCCGCCCAGGGGCTCGGGCCGGACTTCCGGCTCCTGCGCCGCGCCGAGCTCGTCGGCCGCGGCTTTGGGGACCATCCTGCGCAAATAGCCGGCGAGCTCTCCGAGCTGCACTTTGCCCTCGTGGTCCGCGTCCGCCTCGCCCTGGAGGCCCGCCAGCAGAAAATAAGTGAACAGGCCGTGGCTGGAGTCCTTCTTCTCGTTGCTGGTCTGGCTGCCGGAAGAAGCGGCCAAAAAAGCGGACCCGGGAGGCAGGGACAGCCTCTGGGCCGGGATCAAAGGCCGGCCCAAGGCCGCCAAGGATCGGCCGCCGCCGGCGAAGCACGAGTCCAAGATGACCACCGCGGCTCTGGCATGCGCCTTCTCCAAGGCCGCGAACACCCCGGCCAGCGGGAAGAGCCCCTCGCGATGCTCCGCGCCGCCTTCGAACGGCACCACCAGCTGGTAGTCTCCGCTCAAAGGGTCCGGGGTGCCGTGGCCGGCGTAGTAGACCACCACCTCGGCCCCGCCGCCCGCCGCCTTGACCATGCGCGGCAGCCAACTCTCGAAGACTTCCTTGAAATCAGTCATCAAAGCGTTCTCGTCGACGAGCACCTTGAGGTGTTCCTTGCTGACGCCCCCGGCCTCCTGCAGGTAGCGGGCCACGGTCTCGGCGTCGTGGCGCGCATTGGCCAGCGGAGCTATCCCGGCGTCGCGATGCTTGCCCACGCCGATGACCACGGCGAAGCGCTCCGGCGCCCGGAAGGCGCTGCTCGGCACCAGGTCCACGTCGACCACTCGCTGCACCGAGGTCGCGGCGCTCTTGAAGGAGAAGGAGAGCCGTTTGATCTGCGCCGGGGCGTAGCCCAGCATCTCGGAGACCCGGATATCCAGGCTCGCCTTGGCCGGCAGGACACTCGGCAATGTGCCTTTGAGGACTATCGTCTCCTCCTGTCCGGGCGCCATGTCGCCCACGGCCCGCCCGTTGCCCAGCAGTTCCACGAGAGGCTTGCTGCCGGCAAGGGCCAGGGCCACGCCCCGGGCCACGCCCGTCCCGGAGTTCTTGAGGCGGACTTTCAAGGCGAGCTCCTTGCCGCCTTCGAGTATGCCGCTGCCGTCGCTGTCCTGGCGGGAGATGTCGTATTCCAGTCTGGGCGGCTGGCGGGGACCGGCGGAGACGGTGCGCAGGGTCGCCAGCTTGGCGCCCAGGCGCAAGGGCAGGCGCACCGCCGGCTTGCTGAAGAGCGGGTGCTTCTCGCTCAACACGGCGAAGACCGGCAGGTCCAGCGAACCCTTGTAGTGCTTGCTCAACGAAAGCTGGAATGCCGCTTCGCGCGAGCCGAAGGGCGCCAAGTCGCCGAGATCCACCTGTTCGGGCGCCGCCAGGTTGATGTCCTGGTCCTGGGCCATGAGGCGGACTTTGACCTCGCGGGCTAGGCCTTCCCCTTTGTTGGCCACGCGCAGGCGCAGGCTGATGGGAACGCCCAGAGCCAGTTCCTGGGCTCCCCTGCCCAGACCGGTGTCCGAGACCTCCAGGTCCGGCGCGGGCAAGGCGGCGGTGGGGATGACCAAAAGTATGGGGTCCGCGTCGTAGCCGAGCTCTTCCTTGGCTTCGACGCGCAGAATGAGGTTTCCCCCTGACAAAGCTTCCGCCGCGGAGACCGGCACCCGCACGGAGCGCGTCCGGCCGGCGGGAAGGTCGCCGAGCTCCGGGGCCTCGCCCAATTCGACATCGAAGGGGCCGCTCTCCCTCTCCACGAAGAGCGAGACCGCATGCGCCGGGCCCGTGCCTTCGTTGCGCACGGTCAGGCGCAGGCCAGCGCTCTCCTCGGCGTCGAGCATGTTGTTGCGCTTGGCGCCTTTGGAGCCGCTGTCGTCGAACTCGGCCGACAAGACCAGTTTGGGCGGGGTCCCGGCCGCGACCTCCTTGAGTTTGGCCCGGCGCCGCTGGGCCTTGGCGATCTCGCTGTCCAGAGAGCGGCTGGCGGCCAGGGCCTCATCGCGCTCCGCGCAGCGCGGGCCTGCGTTGTAGACCGCCCGCAGCGGGAAAGCCAGGACGTCGAGCACCGCGCAGCCGGCGTAGATGGGCAAGGAGATGACGGCCATGGCGGCGCGGGCCCCGCCTTCGCCGGGCGCGGGCAGCTGGGTCATCCACCAGGCCTGGGCCTTGTTGTAGGGCTTGGGTGGCCGGCACTCGGGGACCTGCACGCCCGCGGCGCGCAAAGAGGAGGCGGCCAGCAGCAGGCCCAGGACCGCGGCCGAGCGCCTCATATAAAGAGGGACACGACCTTGAAGTTCACGGCGTCTATGATGCCGCGGTCCGTGATCTTGAGCTCGGGTATGGGCGGCAAGGTCAGGAAAGACATGGCCATGTAAGGGTCCTTGAGCCTGGAGCCCATGGAATGCGCCGCGGCGATGAGGCGGTGCAGCTTCTCGCGCACGAACTCCGAGCTGCGGTCGGACATGAGGCCGGCGATGGGCAGAGGCAGAGCCTCGATGACTTGGCCGTTGGAGGCAGCCACGATGCCGCCCTGCATCTTGACCACCTGGACCGCGGCGGTGTACATGTCCCCGTCGTGCACCCCGATGACCACGATGTTGTGCGAGTCGTGCGAGATGGACGAGGCGATGGCGCCTTTCTTGAGGCCGAAGCCTTTGACCAGGCCCTTGGCGATGCGGCCCGAGGCCATGTGCCGCTCGATGACCGCCACCTTCAGGATGTCCCTGGCCGGGTCCGCGGTGACGAAGCCTCCGTCCGTCTTCACGGGGCAGACCAGGCTCTTGGTCACGATCTGGTCCGGCACCACGCCGATGACGCGGGCCTTCTTGCCTTCCGCCTTGATGGCGAAGTCCTCGTACTCGATCCAGCGCACGTTCATGGTGCCGCGGACCTTCCCCTTATAGTCGGTGACGGCAGAAGGCTTGAGCACGCCGTTCTCGGCCACGAGCCTGCCGTCCTTGATGACCTTGGAGATCTTGAGCTTCTTGAAGTCGTCGAACACGATGAGGTCGGCGCGGTAGCCCGGCGCCACGGCGCCGAGGTCCTTGATGCCGAAGTACTCGGCCGTGTTGATGCTGGCCATCTGGATGGCGCGGATGGGTTCCACCCCCAGGCGGATGGCGCTACGCACGAGGTGGTCCATGTGGCCTTGGGCGAAGATGTCGTCGAGGTGCCGGTCGTCCGTGACAAAGAGGCACTTGCGCGAATTCTCGGAGTTGACCAAGGGCAGCAGGGCCTTGAGGTTCTTGGCCGCCGTGCCTTCCCGGATCATGATGAACATGCCGGCCCGGAGCTTCTCGCGGGCTTCCTCGACCGTGGTGCACTCGTGGTCGGACTTGATGCCGGCCGAGACGTAGGCGTTGAGGTCCTTGCCGCTGACCATGGGGGCGTGGCCGTCGATGCGCTTGCCGCGCGCGATGGAGATCTTCTCCAGGACGTCTATGGCGCCGTGGACCACGCCGGGGTAGTTCATCATCTCGGCCAGGCCCAGGACGCGCTCGTCGTTGAGCAGGAGGCTGAGGTCGTGGCCGGAGAGTTCCGCACCCGCGGTCTCCAGCGCGGTGGCGGGCACGCAGGAGGGCAGCATGATGTAGACGCCCAGCACCGAGTTGAGGCTGGAGGCGAGCATATAGCGGATGCCGTCTAGGCCGAGGACGTTGGCGATCTCGTGGGGGTCGGCGACCACGGTCGTGGTGCCGCGGGGGACGATGATGCGGCCGAACTCGGGCACCTTGACCATGGTGCTCTCGATGTGCACGTGGCCGTCGATGAAGCCGGGGGCCAGGTAGGCGCCGCGCAGGTCGAGGCTGCTCTTGGCCTTGTACTTGCCGAAGCCGACGATGCGGCCCATGTGGATGGCGACGTCGGTCTTGTGCACGTCGCCGGAAAAGGTGTTTATGACGCGGGCGTTGCGCAGGAGGAGGTCCACGCGGCGCTTGCCGCCGGCGATCTCGATGGTCTCACGGATGTCCGACATGGCCTTGTCGATGATGGGATGGAGCATTATGGTTGACCCCCGCCAGTGGATTCTATCAAATGAGGGGTCAGACCCTCACAAAGTTCACAAACCCGTGCGCGACGGGCTCGATTCCCGGCTTAATGCGGCAGCTTCTTGACGACGGCATCCAGGAACTGGCGATGGTCATCCACCTGCACCACTTCCCCCGCCGCGCCCTGCCTCACCACATCGGCATCCCGCGTCCCAAAGAAGATCCCCTGCGCCCCCGCGCCATGCGCCGCGGCCAGGTCGCCCAGCTCGTCTCCCACGTACCACACATTGCCGCCCGCCACGCCCATCGCCTTCATCGCCTCCACGATCGGCTGCGGCGAGGGCTTGAGCTCGCGCGCTTCCGTATGGCCTTGGACATAGGAAAAAGCATCCTCGAGGCCCAAAGTCTTAAGCTCCCGCACCAGCTGCTCATGCGGCTTATTGCTCACCACCGCCAGCGGCACCCCTTGCCGTTTGAGCGCCGCTAAAGTCTCCTTCACGCCCGGCAGAAGCGGATTGAGCGGCTCGCCGCTGCGCTCCTTCTCCCGGCGCACCCGTTCCATGATCGCATAGTAAGTCGAGTTCACCTTGTCCCTTGAGATCCCAGGGAAGTATCCGTCATAAAAGGCGTCCCGGTCCGTGCGCCACATCCGGTTCGCCTCTTCAAGGGTAGGCGTCGGCACGCCCAGCTCGCTGAACAGCCGCATGCGGATGGCATCCACAACGCCCCGCTCGTCGACCATAGTATTGTCCCAGTCAAAGAGGACCGCATCAGGCCTGCGGCTGGTCAGCTTGGAGATAGGGTCCGAAGCCCGGACAGCCTTCTCGGCCTCCTGCAATGACTTCCCGGCGGAGACCTGTCGGTGGAAGGCCCAGGCGTCCGCCCAGCGCCCGGTCTGAAACGCCAGCTCGTAAGCCGCACCAGCCAAGAAGCCCTTCCAGTAAAGCCCATGCCCCTCGGCCCGCTGCTCGGACCGCATCCACTTCTGCCCCTGATCGAAACCAGAGAGGACGCTCTCCGTGATGAAGCCGATCAACCCCTGCCGCAGACCCTCCAGCCCCACCAACTCGATGCCCCGCAGGATCTCCGTGCCCACAGGCGGGATCTCCATGCCCAACTTCTCGGTCACGTGACCCTCGAACTGCAGCCGGTGCGTGTACTCATGCGCGAAGAGCGCGCGGTAAAAGGCCGTGAAGGAAGGCATCTTCTCCCAGCCCTTCTTCACGTGCAGATTGATGGACAGATCCTCGCGTTGGGCCACGCCATCCGCCTCAGGATGCACGATCCCCGGCAGGAAGTGATGGTACCAGCGCACATCCTGATACGCCGTCTTGGAGGCCACATCCTCTTTTCGGGCCGCTGAAATCGCTTGATTCCGCAAGCGCGGCTCGACCAGCTCGACCTCATCGCGCACGATCAAAGCCTGCAGAGCCTTGCGCAGATGCAGGGCCTTCGGAGCCGATTTCGCGGCGTCCTCCAGCCCGGCCAGCACCGCCCCCCTCTCGTCATGGGACATCCCATCGAAGCGGGCCGGCAGCGAAGCCAGGAAGCCGCGAGTCTCCTCGGAGTCCGGAGCGGACTTGGCGCTCGCCAGGAAAGCCGAGACTTCCGAAGGGAGCTCAGCCTGGGATTGCGGAGGACCCCGGGCGGTCGGGAAAGGCATGGCCGGAGACTGCGGGATCACTGCTGCCGGGGCCGGCGCGCCCGAGATCGGGACCAGAGGCGTAGGCAAAGCCGCCGGCGCGTTGATGGCCACCACCGGCTTGAGGTCCGGATGAACCGCCGGGACCAATCCCAAGTTGCCGGAGAGAGTCGTGTTCAGGACGAGGGAAGAGGTGATCCCCTGGCCCACTCCCGGGGTCTGCATGCCGCTGACATTCCCGAGGCGCAACTCGCCTACGGGCTCCACAACGACCTTGCTCTGGACCCCGGCCGAGCTCGGCAAGGCCAAGGCCCACAGCAGGCCGAAGAGCATCTGTCTGCGCCAGCCCATGTTCATCTTTATAGTAAGCGTAGCCCCCTGCCCCGCTCCTCGGGAGGGGCCTAGGGCCCACGCCATCTAGGCCCGGGCCTAAGCCGAAAAGTCAAAAAGTTAAGAAAGTTGACCCCCGGCACCCAGCGGGCCTACCCGCCATAGGCCCCATGCCAAGACCCCCGTTCCCCAACGGCCCAGGCCGGACCAGCCGCCGCGTGCTACTCTAATCTCGTGCTCATAGCCGGATTCCTGGCCGCGGCCGTCGCCGCGGCGCCCGTTCTTGCGCAGGACGCGCTGTCCCGCGCCGGGGACGCGTCCGCCGTCAGCGTGGCAGCGGCATCGGCGCGTTCGCCGGCTGACGCCAAGGAGCTTGGAGGCACAGCCTTCCAAGGCGGCCAGGTCGCGCAGACCACGGTCAGCGCCGACGGCCGCGGCCTGCAGCGCTCCAACCTCACTCTCCAGAAGTCCGCTCCCGACACCAGGGCCAAGGCCGCCTCGGTCCCCGGGCCAATGAAGCTCGCCTCGGCCGGGCCGCCCCTGCCCGGCCCCTTGAGCTTCCTGAGCAAGACCGCGCTCGGGATCGCGGCGGGCGCGGTCACGGGCTTCGCCGCGGCCTGGCTCTTCACCAAGAAGCATTACGCGGCCGGCGCGGGCGTCGCCGTGGGCAGCATCGTGGGCGCCCTGGTCGCAGGCCCCATCGGCGCCCTCATCGGCGGGCTCCTGGGCGGCCTGCTCGGACACTCCGCGGCCCCGCTCTTCAAGAAAGGCTAGGACGGCTCGGCTTCCCCCCGATATCCCGCCAGTTCCCTTCTTTGCTATACTGCGTCCTCGATAGGATCATCTCTTTTCGGAGGACATCACATGCCTGCCAAGAGCCACAAAAAGAACATCATCATCATGGGCGCCGCCGGGCGCGACTTCCACGACTTCAACGTGTACTGGAAGCACCAATCGGATTATCGGGTCGTCGCCTTCACCGCGGCCCAGATCCCGGACATCGCCGGCCGGGTCTATCCTAAGGAGCTCACCGGCCCCGACTACCCCAAGGGCATCCCGATCGAGAACGAGAGCGACATCATCGAGCTCATCAAGAAGCACAAGGTCGACGAGGTGACCTTGGCCTACTCCGACCTCAACCACCTCGACGTCATGCACAAGGTCTCCATCGTGAACGCCGCGGGCGCGGACTTCCGCCTCATGGGCTGGAAGCAGACCATGATCAAGAGCCGGAAGCCCGTCATCGCGGTCTGCGCCGTGCGCACCGGCTGCGGCAAGAGCCAGACCACCCGCAAGGTCTGCGAGTACCTCAAGGCCCTGGGCAAGAAGGTCGCGGTCATCCGCCACCCCATGCCCTACGGCGACCTCACCAAGCAGATCTGCCAGCGCTTCGAGAAGCTTTCCGACATGGACCTGCACAAGTGCACCATCGAGGAGCGCGAGGAGTACGAACCGCACATCGCCGCGGGCAACATCCTCTACGCGGGCGTGGACTACGGCGAGATCCTGCGCCACGCCGAGGCCGAGGCGGACGTCATCCTCTGGGACGGCGGCAACAACGACCTGCCCTTCTATAAGCCCGACCTGCACATCGTGGTCACGGACCCGCACCGGCCCGGACACGAGCTGGCCTACTACCCCGGCGAGACCAACCTGCGCATGGCCGACGTGGTCATCATCAACAAGGTCGACACCGCAGAGGCCGCCAAGGTGGAGCTCGTGGAGAAGAACATCCGCGCCGCCAACCCCCAAGCCAAGATCATCCGCGCCGACTCCCCGGTCACCGTGACCGACCCCGCCTTAGTCAAGGGCAAGCGCGTGCTCGTCGTCGAGGACGGCCCGACGCTCACCCACGGCGAGATGCGCTACGGCGCCGGACATGTGGCCGCGCGCGCCGCGGGCGCCAAGGAGATCGTGGACGCCCGGCCCTACGCCGTGGGCTCGATCAAGACCACGTTCGAGAAGTACACCCACCTCACGGACATCCTGCCGGCCATGGGCTATGGGGACAGACAGATGGATGAGCTGCGCCAGACCATCGACGCCACCCCCTGCGACCTGGTCATCATCGGCACGCCCATCGACCTGACCAAGCTGCTGAAGATCAACAAGCCCTCGGTCCGGGTCACCTACGACCTCAAGGAGACCGGCGCGGGGCTGCGCGACAGCGTCGCCAAAGCCGTGCGCGCCAGCGTGGCCAAGGCCATGGCCGCCTGAACCCCCAATGGAAACGACAATGGAACCGACCACGATCACGACCGCGACGCCGGACAGCAAGACCCCCACCCAGGAGTTCATCGAGTTCTCGGAGAACTACGGCACTCCCAACTACAAGCCCCTGCCCGTGGTCATCTCCGAAGCCAAGGGCGTCTGGGTGAAGGACCCGGAGGGCTGCAAGTACCTGGACATGCTCAGCTCCTACTCGGCCCTCAACCACGGCCACCGCCACCCGGAGATCATCAAGGCCTTGATAGACCAGGCCAAGAAGGTCACGCTGGTCTCGCGCGCCTTCCACAACGACCAGCTCGGGCTCTTCCTAAAGGAACTCTCCGAGCTGACCGGCTTTCCGCGCGCCCTGCCCATGAACTCGGGCGCCGAGGCCGTGGAGACCGCCATCAAGACCGCGCGCAAGTGGGGCTGTCTCAAGAAGGGACTGCCCCAGGACAAGGCCGAGATCATCGTGGCGGCCAACAACTTCCACGGCCGCACCGTGACCATCGTGAGCTTCTCCACCGACGAGCAGTACCGCAAGGACTTCGGGCCGCTGACCCCCGGCTTCAAGGTGGTGCCCTTCGGCGATGCCGAGGCCCTGCGGGCCGCGATCACGCCCAACACCGTGGCGTTCTTGGTCGAGCCCATCCAGGCTGAGGCCGGCATACTCATCCCGCCCGCGGGCTACCTGCAGAAGGCGCGCGAGATCTGCACGCAGAACAACGTCCTGCTCATGCTCGACGAGATCCAGACCGGCATGGGCCGCACCGGCAAGACGTTCGCCTTCGAGCACGAGGGCATCCGCCCCGACGTGCTCATCCTGGGAAAGGCCCTGGGCGGGGGCGCCATGCCCGTCTCCGCGGTCTGCGCCTCCAACGAGATCCTGGGCGTGTACCAGCCCGGCGACCACGGCTCCACCTTCGGCGGCAACCCGCTGGCCTGCGCCGTGGCCCGCGCCGCCATCCGGGTCCTCAAGTCCGAGAACCTGGTCGAGCGCTCGGCCCAGAGGGGAGAGTACCTCATGGGCAAGCTGCGCACCCTCAAGAGCGGCTACATCAAGGAGGTCCGCGGCCGCGGCCTGCTGGTGGGCATCGAGCTGCACGCCGCCGCGGGCGGGGCGCGCCGTTTCTGCGAGGACCTCATGCGCCGGGGCATGCTCTGCAAGGAGACCCACGAGCACGTCATCCGCTTGGCGCCGCCGCTGATCATCACGGAGAAGGAGATCGACTGGGCCTTCTCGCGCCTCAAGAAGGTCCTGGGGACCTGAACGCCGGCAAAGCCATCATCGGAGGAATTCCATGACCAAGAGCAAGCATATGACCAAGACCCGCAAGGACCTCGCCAGCCTCTCCGACGTGACCAAGGCCGAGCTGGAAGCCTGGTTCGACCTGGCGCTCAAGCTCAAGGCGGAGCAGAAGTCGGGCAAGGCCCACCACATCCTCGCCGGCAAGAACCTGGCCATGATCTTCCAGAAGTCCTCCACCCGCACGCGGGTCTCCTTCGAGATCGCCATGCGCCAGCTGGGCGGCGGCGGGCTCTACCTTTCCGGCAACGACATGCAGTTGGGCCGCGGTGAGACCATCGCGGACACCGCCCAGGTGCTCTCGCGCTACTGCGACGGGATCATGGCCCGCGTCTTCGCCCACTCCGACATCACCACGCTCGCCAAGTACGCCAGCGTCCCGGTCATCAACGGGCTCTCCGACTACTCGCACCCCTGCCAAGCCGTGGCCGACTACCTGACCGTCCTGGAGCACAAAGGACGGCTCAGGGGCCTGACCTTAGCCTACGTGGGCGACGGCAACAACGTGGCGCACAGCCTGCTCTTCGGCGGCGCCAAGCTGGGCGTCAACGTGACCATCGTCTGCCCCAAAGGCTACGAGCCGCAGAAGTCCGTGGTGGACCAGTGCATCGTGGACGGGAGAGAGTCGGGCGCGCGCATCCTGGTCACAGATGACACCGCCGCGGTGAAGGGCGCCGACGTCGTCTACACGGACGTCTGGGCCAGCATGGGCCAGGAGAAGGAGCACGCGGACCGCGTGCGCCTGTTCAAGGATTATCAGATCAACGCCGGGCTCATGGCCAAGACCGGCAAGAAGGACACCTTGTTCATGCACTGCCTGCCCGCGCACCGCGGCGAGGAGGTGACCGACGAGGTGGTGGACAGCCCGAACTCCGTGGTCTTCGACGAGGCGGAGAACCGGCTGCACGCGCAGAAGGCCATCCTGGTCAGCCTGATGGCGAGATAGGAGGGAGGGCCCTTGAAGACCTCTCGGCTCCTTCCCGGTTTCGCTGCTGCGGCATTCCTGGGCTTGACCGGCTGCGCCGGCCTGCGCTACCAGCCCGAGGTCCCGGTCCTGCCCCGCTCTGCCGGCGAACCGGTCCCGCTCAAGGTGGGGCTGGTGGTGGAGAACACCAACCCGCAAATGGACGCGAGCGGCTTTGCGGCCATGTATGTGGCCAACCAGAGCCAGGTAGACTTCGGCCGGCTCCTAGCCGACGGCATACGCGGATCGCATCTCTTCGAGGATGTGCGCTATCCCATGCCGCACACCATGGAATCCCTGCAGAACGCGGACCTGGTCTTCAACGCGAGCTTCACGCGTTCATTCAACGCCGACCCGGCCAAGGGCCCCAAGGCCTTCCTGACTGGGTTCCTGCTCTTCCTGCCGGTGTGCTTCATCGAATACGACGACCACTACGGCGCCACAGGCCGCGTCACGGTGGATGACACGCACGGCAAATGGGTCAAGGAGTATTCCCAGACCCTGGACCTGACCGCTTCCTGGAAGCTCTTCAGCGAGGGTCGTTCCTACAAAGAAGGCCCCCCCACCGCGGCCAGCGGCCTCGTGGCCCAGCTGGTGCAGGCCATGATCGCGGACCGGACGCTGTTCGAGAAGCTGGCGCGCGACAAGACCTCGCGCCCGGCCCGCAAGGCCGCGCCGGTTCCGGCCCCGGAAGAGGCCGCGGCGCCAGCCCAGGCCGAAGCCCCGGCGCAGACCGCTCCGTCCGAGGGCCCGGCCGCCGAGCCGGCGCCGGAGCCTGTCCAACCGGCCGAGAAGCCCAAGCCGAAGAAGCCCATCACCAGCAACGACGACCAGCTCTGAGCGGATGAGATCCGAAGCCGAGCGCGAGAAGCGCGCCGTAGCCTTCCTCTCGGTGAGCGCCGCCATCCTGCTCACCGCGACCAAGCTCGCGGTCGGGCTCTGGACCAACAGCCTGGGCATACTCTCCGAAGCCGCCCATTCCGGCCTCGACCTCCTGGCCGCGGGCATGACCTTCTGGGCCGTCTCGGTCTCGGGCCGGCCCGCGGACGAGGACCATGCCTACGGACACGGCAAGGTCGAGAACCTCTCCGCGCTCTTCGAGACGCTGCTGCTGCTGCTCACCACCGTCTGGATCGTCTGGGAGGCCCTGGAGCGACTCTTCTTCCTGGACGCGCGCGTGGAGGTCAACGTCTGGTCGTTTTTGGTCATCGGACTCTCCCTCGTGGTCAACACCGTGAGCTCCCGGGCCCTCAAGCGCGCCGCGGTCAAGCACTCCAGCCAGGCCCTGGAAGCCGACGCCCTGCATTTCTCCACGGACGTCTGGTCTTCCTGGGTGGTCATCGTGGGCCTGGCCGGCGTGCTCGCGGCCCAGCGCCTCGGCCTGCCCGTCCTGGCCAAGGCGGACGCGGTGGCGGCTATGGGGGTGGCCCTCATCGTCCTGTGGGTCTGCTGGCAGTTGGGCAAGAAGTCCGTCGACGACCTGCTCGACGCCACCCCCAAGGAGCTGCATGACAAGGTGTCGGCCGCGGCCCGGGTGGAGGGCGTCTCCCAGGTCCGCCAGGTGCGCGTGCGCCGCAGCGGCCCCGCGGTCTTCGCGGACGTCATCATCACCGTGAGCCACGACACGCCCCTGGAGCGCGCCCACGAGACCGCGGACCGCTCCGAGGCGGCGGTGCGCGCCGCCCTGCCCGGCGCGGACGTGCTGGTGCACGTGGAGCCCAGCGCCGATGACGACGGTCCCCTCACCATGGCCCGGGTCCTGGCCGCGCGCCACGGCCTGGGAGCCCACGGCATCCGCGTCATCGAAGAGGACGGCCAGCTCGGCATGGAGCTCCACCTCGAGGTCCGCGACGACCTTTCCCTCGACCAGGCCCACGCGCTGGCCAGCCGCTTCGAAGCCGACCTGCGCGGCCGCGTGCCGCGGCTCTCATCCGTGGTCACCCACATCGAGCCGGCCGGCGAGTGCCGTCTCAGCCAGCCCGACCCGGAAGGGGAGAAGCGAGTGGTCGCCAGCCTGGAGCGCTTCGCGGCATCCGAAAAGTCCCCCTTCATCCCCCACGAGCTCAAGGTGAGCGTCTCGGGCGAGGAGCTCTCCCTCTCCCTGCACTGCATCATGGCCCCGCAGACCGCGATCAAGGAAGCCCACGACTTCACCGTGCGCCTGGAGAAGCACCTGCGCGCCGCGGTCCCGGAGCTGGGCCGCGTGGTCATCCACGCCGAGCCGCCCGAGGCGCCCTAGCCCTTATCCCAGGAACGACTCAACACTGGATTGATACAACGATACGTCGAGCGGCTGTCCCGGTCAACTGCACTCCTGGTGGGCTTCGCATTGGTGGGGCTGCTTTGGGTTTTTGAGTATGCCACCGGCCTGGAGATGAGCACTTCTTTCTTCTGCATCATCCCGATCGGCCTGGTGGTCTGGCGGGTCGGGGGCAGATGGACCCTTGGCATGCCTGTGGTCGCCACCATCGCTTGGTACTCAGCCGAATTCGTCGAGGGGAGGGTCTACTCTCATTTCTGGATCGAAGGCTTCACCGCGCTGACCCGGCTGGCCTTCTTTCTCATATTCGCCTACCTGCTCACCACCCTGCGCAAGAACTTCGCCATAGAGGAATCATCTCGGCGACAGGCAGAGGAGATCTCCCGCCTCAAATCGAGCATGATGGGCCTCGTCAGCCACGAATACGGCAATATGCTGACCCACTTGAAGTTGGCGACGTTCCTGCTTCAGCAATCGGAGCTGGCCCCTGTGCCGGAATCCCGAGCGGACTCTTATGAGATGATCGAGAGAGCCATCGAACATTTGAGACTTACGACCCGGAACTTCCTAAGCCTCAATCGTCTCGAATCCGGGCAGCTCCAGCTTGACCTGCGCGCCACTCCCATGGGCTCCGTGGCTTCCGAGACGCTGAGGTTCATGCAGCCGCTCATCAAAGCCAAGAAGCTGAAACTTGAGATGGACTTCCCTGCGGCCCCGGTTTCCGTAAAAGCCGATCCCGAGGCGCTCTCGATCATCGTGAGCAACCTCATGACCAACGCCATCAAGTACACGAATGCGGGCACCATCACCGTCCGGATCGCTCGGGACGAGGGGCCGCCGCCGCGAGCCTTGTTCTCGGTCCAGGATACGGGCATCGGGATCTCCGCCCAGGATCGGGAGAAGGTATTCAACGGCTTCCGTACGGATGAGGGTCAGAAGGTCGCCAAGGGCTTTGGATTAGGCCTGAGGCTCATCAAGGAGCTCGTCGAACGGCATGGCTCCCATCTGGAGGTCGAGAGCGAATCAGGAAAGGGCTCACGGTTCTTCTTCTACCTCCCCCTCGAGTCGGAGCCATGAAGACACCCGCGCCCCGCGCCGTCTCCTGGCTGCTCTTCGCGGTCCTGGCCCTGCTGGTCGTGGCCTTCCGGCTCGGGCCGGCCGTGGTGGCCGGCTTCTTCGCCTACACCATGCTCGACGTCGTCCACCGCCGGTTGGCGGCGCGCACGGGCCCGGTCCGGTCGCGCTGGCTGTCTTTGCTGGCCTTCCTCGCCGCCGCCGCCGTGATGACCTGGCTGTCCGGACGCCTGCTGCGCGAGAGCCTCACCTCCATCCCCGACATCCTGGACCGGGCCCTGCCCCGCATCAGCGAGCTGTCCCTGCGCTACGGCATAGAGCTCCCGTTCGACACCACGGAGGAACTGCACCAGTCGGCGGTCAAGTCCCTCTTCGAGAACGCCCACGCCCTCACCCGCGGCACCGGCTTGCTCACCAAGAAGGTGTTCCGTATCCTCATGGCCCTGCTCATCGCGGTCTTCTGTTTCATGAACTCCGAGGGGAACGGGGACCGGGAGAGCCTCTACGACGCCTGGGGCCTAGAGTTCAAAGAGAGGATCGCGAGTTTCGTGCGGAGCTTCGAGCTCATCCTCAAGGCGCAAGTCGTCATCTCCGCCATCAACACCTGCTTCACGGCCGTCTTCCTCGTCGTCCTGGATTTCCCGCATGCGGCCTTCCTGGTGCCGATCACCTTCGTACTCGGGATATTGCCCATCGTCGGCAACCTCTTGAGCAACACGATCATCATCGGGGCCGCGCTGGCCATTTCTCTGCGCCACGCGGCCCTGGCCCTCGCATTCCTGGTCCTCGTCCACAAAGGGGAATACTTCCTGAACAGCCGGATCGTCGGTTCGACCATCCAGGCCCCCATGTGGCAGACCTTGTTGGGCATCCTCATGGGGGAGGCCCTCCTGGGTGTGCCCGGCATCATCCTGGCCCCGGCAGTCCTGCACTACGTCCGGGTCGACATGCAGGAGATTGCCGCCGGGGGCTGAGGCCGGCTCAGTACCGGGCCTTGGCGGCGTGCGCCAGGAGGCGCACCACCGTGAAGAGCTCCTCCGGGTCAACCGGCTTGGGCAGGAATATCTGGTAGCCCGCGGTCAGGGCCCGGGCCCGGTCCTCCGCCGTGGCGTAGGCGGTCACGGCCGCGGCCGGGACCAGCCCCCCCTCCTGGGGCCGCAGGGCCCGGATGCGGCGGATGAAGGCATAGCCGTCCTCGTCGGCCATGGCGATGTCCGAGATGACCACGTCCGGCCGCGCCTGATTGAAGGCCGCGAAGCCTTCCAAGGCGGAGGCCGCGCCGCGGGCTTCGGCCCCGCCGTGCGTCAGCACCGCGGTGAGCATCTGGCGCGTGTCATCGTCGTCCTCCACCACCAGGATGCTCACCCCCTTGAGAAGCTGCAGCGGCTCATCCTCGGTCTCCGCTCCGCGCGCCGGCGCCGCGGCTGGGCGCGCGCCCGGCGGCGGCGCGGCCAGGGGCAGGACCACGGTCAGCCTCGCTCCCTTCCCGGGCGTCGGCGGGTCCACGGTGACGGAGCCGCCGTGCAGGTCGAGCAGGCGCTTGACGATGGTCAGACCCAGGCCCAGGCCCCGGTGCTCGCGCGTGAAGGTCTCCTCGTGCTGGCGGAACACGTCGAAAAGATGGGGATAGAACTCGGGGCAGATGCCCGGGCCCGTGTCCTCCACGGTCACCACGGCGCGCTCGCCTTCCCGGCGCATGAGCACCGTCACCTTGCCCCCGGCCGGGGTGAACTTGAGCGCGTTGGCGATGAGGTTCCAGAAGACCTGGCTCAGCCGCAGCGGGTCGCCCTCCACCCAAAGACCGGCCGCGGGCTGGCAGACCAAGCGCTGGTTCTTGGCCTGGGCCGGGGACAGGAAGTGGGCCACCGCGTCCGAGACCGCGCCGGCCAGGTCCACGATCTGCTTCTTGAGGGCCAGCTTGCGGCGCATGAGGCCGGAGATGTCGAGGAGTTCCTCGATGATCTGCCGTTCCGACTCCATGTTGCGCGCGATCACCTTGAGGGCGTAGTCGCGTTGGCCGGAGTTCATCTCCCCGGAGCGCAGCAGCCAAGTCCACCCCAGGACCGCGGTCAGGGGCGTGCGCAGCTCGTGAGAGACCAAAGCCAGGAACCGGTCCCGCGCCTGGTTGGCCTCCTCGGCTTCGGCCCGCGCGGCCTTCTCCATGTCCAGGCTGGCGGCGTTGCGCTGGAGGGCCTCGCGCAGGGCGTCGTCGAGGCGCTGGTGCTCGGTGATGTCCCGGCCCGCGGCGTAGATGAGCTTCTCTCCCGGCGCCGACCGGGCTTCCCACATGAGCCACCGGTAGGAGCCGTCCCGGCAGCGCCAGCGGCTCTTAAAGGACAGGGCGGCCTCGCCGTCCGCCAGTTTGCGCGCCGCGGCCATCGTGGCTTCCCGGTCCTCGGGATGAACGTACTCTATGTAGGGGGTCGCCAGGAGATCCTGGCGGGCGTGGCCCAAAGTCTCCTCCCAGGCCGGGTTGAGCTCCTTGAGATAGCCGTCGAACCCCGCGATGCAGAGCAAGTCCAGCGACAAATCGAAGAACTTCGCGTAGCGCGCCGCAGCGCCCCCCTTCATGAAACCTCCCGCTGCCTCATTGTACCCTCGCGCGGTCAACTTTGTGTCAAATCCCCCGGGCCCGGCCGGTTTGACGGGCCTTTGACAACCAGGGCGTAAAATGTTCTCCTGAAGCAAGGATCCGGAGACCCACCCAGCCCAAGGAGGCCGAATGACCTACCTACTGCCCGAACTGCCCTACGCCAAGGACGCCCTGACCCCGCACATCTCAGCCGAGACCATCGATTTCCACTACGGCAAGCACCACAAGACCTACGTGGACAACCTCAACAAATTCCTGGCTGGAAATCCCCTGGAGAAGGAGACCGCCCTGGAAGACGTGGTCCGCAAGGCGCCGCAGGGGCCGCTCTTCAACAACGCGGCCCAGGTCTGGAACCACACCTTCTACTGGAACAGCCTCAGGCCGCAGGGAGGCGGCGAGCCCAAGGGCAGGCTGGCCGAGGCCGTGGCCAAGGCCTACGGCTCATTGGCCAAGCTCCAGGAGGAGTTCACGGCCAAGGCCGTCGGCCATTTCGGCTCCGGCTGGGCCTGGCTGGTCCTCAAGGAGGGCAAGCTCTCCGTGGAGACCACGGCAAACGCGGGCACGCCTCTGACCTACGGCTGCACCCCGCTGCTGACCTGCGACGTCTGGGAGCACGCCTACTACATCGACTACCGCAACGCGCGGGCCAAGTACGTGGAGAGCTTCTGGAAGATCGCGAACTGGGAGTTCGCTGAGAAGAATCTCGAGGCCGCCTCGGTTAAGAACGGCTAGCAGCTTGCCGTCCAATGGACTTCCGGGCCCGTAGGGCCCGGAAGTCGACTCCCGAGCCGCTGCGCGGCTCGGGAGTCCATTCTACGGCAGGCAGCTATCCGTTGTAGCGCTTGAACAGCAGGCAGGCGTTCGTCCCGCCGAACCCGAAGGAATTCGACATGGCGTACTCGACCGCGGTCTCGCGGACCTTGTTGGGCACGTAGTCGAGGTCGCACTCCGGGTCCGGGTTCTCGTAGTTGATGGTGGGAGGGACCTTCCCGTGCAAGACCACCAATGCCGAGAGGCCGGCTTCCACCGAGCCGGCCGCGCCCAGCAGGTGCCCGGTCATGGACTTGGTGGAGCTGACCAGCAACCCGCTCTTGGCGTGAGCGCCGAAGACCTTCTTGATGGCCATGGTCTCCAGCTTGTCGTTGAAGGGAGTCGAGGTCCCGTGGGCGTTGATGTAGCCCACCTGCTCGGGCTTGATGCCCGCGTCGCTGATGGCGTTCTGCATGACGCGGCAGCCGCCATCGCCGTCCTCGGAAGGCGAGGTGATGTGGTAGGCGTCGCCGGACATGCCATAGCCGGCCAGCTCCGCGATGATCTTGGCGCCGCGCGCTTTGGCCTGCTCGAGCTCCTCGATGATCAGGATGCCCGACCCCTCGCCCATGACGAAGCCGTCGCGCGACTGGTCGAACGGCCGGCTGGCGCGCTGGGGCTCCTCGTTGCGCCGCGAGAGTGCCCGCATGTTGCCGAAGCCCCCCACGGCCAGCGGCGTGATGGCGGCCTCAGCCGCCCCGCAGATCATGGCGTCCGCGTAGCCGTTCTGGATGATGCGGAAGGAGTCGCCGATGGCGTGCGCGCCCGAGGAACACGCCGTGCAGGTCGCGGTGTTGGGGCCCTTGGCGCCGTGGCGGATGGAGACCTGCCCGGCGGCCAGGTTGATGATGCAGGAAGGGATGAAGAACGGCGATATCTTGCGCGGGCCGCCCTGCATGAGCTCGGTATGCTGGTTCTCGATGGTGGAGAAGCCGCCGATGCCGGAGCCGATATTGACGCCCACGCGGGGGCCGTTCTCTCCGTTGATGACCAGGCCGGAAGACTTGACCGCGAAGTCGGCGGCCGCGATCGCGTACTGGATGAAGGGGTCCATCTTCTTGACTTCCTTCTTCTCGATCCAGACCAACGGGTCGAAGCCTTTGAGCTCGGCCGCGATCTTCGTGGAAAATTGGGTGGTGTCGAACTTGGTGATGAGGCCCACGCCGCTCTGGCACTCCAGGAGCGCAGCCCAGGTCGGGTCCGTTCCGATGCCGACGGGAGTCACCAGGCCGATGCCGGTCACGACCACTCTGCGTTTCAAGATGTTGTTTCCTCCAAGATCAGGATGACGGCGGTCAGGAGATGATACCAAAATACCTCCCGGTCGCCCACCATGCTATCATTACGGCACCCCTTTCTCAGGAGGAACCATGTGGCATCTCTTCATCCCCGACATATCGCTGGCCGAGAAGCTCCTGCGCTCGTTCGTCATCTACATCGTCCTCTACCTCATCATCCGCCTGACCGGCAAGCGCCAGGTGGCGCAGATGACCCCCTTCGACCTGGTGGTCCTGCTGGTCCTGGCCAACGTGGTGCAGAACGCGGTCATCGGCCCGGACAACTCGCTGGGCGGCGGCATCATTGGCGCGGTGGCCATCGTAGGGCTCAACTGGCTCATGGCCGAGGCCGCCTTCCGCAGCAAGAAGGCCCGCCGCCTCATCGAAGGCGAGCCCGTCCTGCTCATCCACGACGGCCGCATCCTGCGCCGCAGCCTGGACGGCCAGCGCATCACCGTCGACGAGCTCATGGCGGCCCTGCGCGAGAACGGCGTGGCCGACCCCCTGCGCGTGCGCTTCGCGGTCCTGGAGGACAACGGCAAGATCAGCGTCATGGCCAAGTGAGGCGGCAGGCCCCAAAATTGGTATAAAAAAACACATGCCCCTGGCCTCCCTGCTGCTCCTGCTGGAATCGCTCGCCTTCGGACGGGCCGGCGGGGGCGGGCACTATTCCGGAGGCCACAGCTTCTCCGGTGGATCGAGTTATTCCGGCGGGCACAGCTATTCCGGCGGCAGTTCCTACAGCGGCGGCCACTACCGCTCCGGCGGGGGCGATTTCCTCTTCGACCTGCTCACGGCCTACGTCAGATGGGCCGAAGCCCATCCCCTCATCGGCATCCCCCTCACCCTCGCCATCGTGTATGTCATCTTCCGCCTCTATACCGCGGGCAACGACCGCTACGTCTCGGTCACGATAGGCCGGGGCATCGAGGCCCAGGCGGACTCCCGCCTGCAGTCCAAGCTCGCCGGCCTGCGCGCGCGCGACCCGGGCTTCAGCCCGGAGGAGTTCCTGGCCCGGGCCCAGGCCGCCTTCCTTAAGATCCAAGGGGCTTGGTGCGGCCTGGACATGGCCCCGGCGCGCGCCTTCATCTCGGACGGGGTCATGGAGCGCTTCAGCATCCAACTGGCGATGCAGAAGGCCGAAGGCAAGCACGACCGCATGGACGGCCTATCGGTCCGCGAGGCACGCCTGCTGGAGGTCGAGTCCGACCCCCAGTTCGACACCTTGCACGTCAGCCTGCGCGCTTCGGCCGTGGATGTGGAGGTCTCGCTCCAAGACGGTTCGGTGGCGGCCGGCGACGCGGAGGCGGAAGAGTTCACCGAGGTCTGGTCCTTCCTGCGGCGGCCGGGCGCCAAGACTTTGGACAAGCCGGGCCTCATCGAGGGGCAGTGCCCCAACTGCGGCTCGGCCCTGGAGATCAAGGACGCGGCCCTGTGCTCCTCCTGCAAGTCCTGGGTCAACTCCGGCCAGTACGACTGGGTGCTCGCCGAGATCACCCAGGCCTGCGAATGGTCGGTGCGCGAGGCGGGCCGCGAGGTGCCGGGCTGGGGGCTGCTGAGCGCCGACGACCCCGGCCTCAACACCCAGTTCCTGGAGGACCGCGCCTCCGTGGTGTTTTGGCGCTGGCAGTACGCCCTGCGGCGCTCCGACGCCGGGCTCATGCGCAGCGTGGCCTGCGACCGGTTCTGCGCGGAGCTGGCCGAGCAAATCCGGGCCAAGCCCGTCCGCCACGAGGACGCGGCGGTCGGGAGGGTCACGGTCCTGGCCGTGGAGCCGGGCGGGGACTTCGACCGGGCGCATGTCGGGGTCAAATGGTCCGCCGAAGGCTCCGTGCTCCAGCATGTCCTCATCCTGGGCCGCCGCAAGGGCGTCCAGACCGACGAGCGCTCCGGCCTGGTCTCCGCACGCTGCCCGGCCTGCGGCGCGCCGGCCGAGAGCCGGGAAGCGGCGGCGTGCGCCTACTGCGCGCACGCCTTCAACGACGGCAGCCGCAACTGGGTCCTGCTGGAGATGGTGCCGGCAGGCCTCTGGCAGAGACCATCCTGGCCCGAAAGCGGCGCGGCCCCGGCGCCGGCGGCTGCGGCGGATCCCGACTGGGGAGCAGCCCTGGCCCCGGCCGACGCCCTGGCCGTGCTGGTCTCGACCATCACCGCGGACGGCCGGGTCGCCGACCAGGAGATGGCCTACCTGCAGTCCTACGCCAAGTCGCGGGCGATTCCCCCGGAGGTGGCCGACCGGGTCATCGCCGCGGCCAACGCCGGGACCCTGCACGTCCCCGAACCCAAGGACCCGGCCCAGGTCCGGGCCGTTCTGCGCGGGCTCATCCGCATGAGCCTGGCCGACGGCTCCATCGCCGACGCTGAGCTCAAGCTCATCAACTCCTTCGCGGGCAGCCACGGCTTGAGCCTGGAGGATGTGCGCGCCGACATCGCGGAGCAGCGCGCCGCGATGTATCGGGAAGCCAAGAAGGCCCTGGCCGCCCGCTGACCATGCCGGCACCGGCGGTTTTCTCGTTCCTGGACAATCCCGACCCCGCGCTGGCCGCCGACGGCCTGCTCCACCAAATCTTCGCGGACAGCGCGCGGCGCCACGGCCAGCGGACGGCCCTGGAATGCGAGGGCCGCAGGCTCTCCTATGAGGAGCTCGACGCCGCCTCCAACCAGTTCGCGCGCCAACTGCGCGCCCGGGGAGTCGTTGCCGGAGACCGGGTCTGCCTCCTGCTCAACAAGTCCCCGGAGCTCTACACGGCCCTGCTGGGCATCCTCAAGGCCGGCGCGGCCTATGTCCCGCTCGACCCCTCCTATCCGCCGGAGCGGGCGCGCTTCATCGCCGCGGACTGCGGCGCCGTTCTGCTGGTCACGAGCCTGGAGTTCTTGCCCGTGGCCGGGAAGGTGGCCTGTCCGAAACTGTACTGGAACGAGGCGCGCCACGAGATCGCAGGTCAGAGTCCCTCGTCCCTGCCCTGCGCTGGCGGGCCGCAAGACGAGGCCTACGTCATCTACACCTCCGGCACCACGGGCAACCCCAAGGGCGTGGCCGTGTCCCACGGCAGCGCTTCCCATCTGGCGCGGGCCGAGGCCAAGGTCTATCAGGTCCGCGCCGAGGACCGGGTGCTGCAGGGCTTCTCCGCGGCCTTCGACGCCTCGGTGGAGGAGATGTGGGCGGCCTGGAGCGCGGGCGCGGCCTTGGTGGCGGGCACCGCGGCCGTCATGCACTCGGGGCCGGACCTGGGCCGCCGCCTCTGCGAGCTGGGAATCACCGTGTTCTCGACCGTGCCCACCTTGCTGGCCTTGCTCCCGGAGCCGGCGGCCTGCGTGCGCCTGCTCATCCTCGGCGGCGAAGCCCTGCCCGCGGAGCTGGTCCGGCCCTGGCTCTCGCCCGAGCGGCGCGTCTACAACACCTACGGACCCACGGAGACGACCGTGGTCGCCACGCTCGCCCTGTGCCGGCCGGGGGCCCCCGTCACCATCGGGCGGCCCCTGGCCAACTACACGGCCTACATCTGCGACCAGCGGGGCGGGATCGTGGAGCGGGGCCGGGAAGGCGAGCTCCTCATCGGGGGCCCCGGAGTGGCCAAGGGCTACCTCAACCGTGAGGAGCTTACGGCCGCCAAGTTCATCGGCAACCCGCACCAGGCGCTCACCGGCGATGCCAGCCCGGTCCTCTACCGCACCGGCGACCTGGCCCGCATCAACGCGGACGGAGACATCGAGTTCCTCGGCCGTGTCGACACCCAAGTCAAGATCCGCGGCTACCGCGTGGAGCTCGCCGAGATCGAATCATTGCTGCGCGAGCTTCCCGGGGTCCGCAACGCGGCCGCGCTGGTGCAGGAGAGCCCGGGCGGCAGCGTTCTGGGCGCCTACGTGGAGCTCGCGGCCGGGGCGGCCTTCGACGAGGGCGAGGCGCTCGCGGGCCTCAAGCGGCGCCTGCCGCCCTACAGCGTCCCCCTCTTCGTCGAGCCCCTCCGCGAGTTCCCGACTTTGGCCAGCGGCAAGGTGGACCGCAAGTCGTTCCCCCCGCCCAAACGGAAGGTCGTCGCCGGCCGCAGGCCGGACTTCGGCTCGCCGCTCAAGAACGCCGTATACGAGGCCTGGTCCCGGCTCTTCGAGAACGAGCAGATCTTGGAGACGGACAATTTCTTCACGGACCTCGGGGGCCATTCCCTGCTGGCCGCGCGATTCGTCTCGGAGATGAGGCGGGAACAGCGCTTCGCGGGGCTCGCGCTCAGCGACCTCTATGCCAATCCCTCCATCCGGGAACTGGGCCTCTATCTGGAGCGCCAGCCGGCGGCACGGCCCGCAGCCGCCCCCGCCGCCTTCCGCAGCCTGCCGATGTGGCAGTACCGCCTGAGCGCCGCAGCCCAAGCCGTCATGCTCTATTTCAGCAACGGCTTCTTCGCCCTGCAATGGATCACGCCCTTCATGGCCTACAGCTTTATGAGGGCCTATGAGCGGCCTTACTGGGAATCTTTGCTCATCGCCTTCCTGAGCCTGTGCTTCGTCTACCCCCTCATGCTGCTGCTGGGCATCGGCGCCAAGTGGCTCATTCTGGGCCGCGTGCGGGAAGGCGACTACCCCATCTGGGGGGCCTATTATCTCAGATGGCTCATGGTCCAGCGCCTGCTGGCCGCGGTGCCCCTGCATTTCCTGGCCGGCACGCCGCTGATGGCGCGCTACCTCAGGCTGCTCGGTTCGAAGGTAGGGAAAGACGCGTACATCGATTCCTACCTCGTCTCCGGGCTCGACCTGCTGGCCATCGGCGACCAGGCCAGCATCAACGCGGAGGCCAACATCTCGACCTACAGCCTGGAAGACGGCCTCCTCAAGCTCCGCCGCGTCGAGATCGGCGCGGGCGTCTCGGTGGGCGCGCGCTCCGTGGTGGGCCCGGACACGATGATCGGAGCCGGCACGGCCATAGGCGACCTCAGCTGCATCCGCAGCGGGGCGCGGGTCGGCCCCGGGCAGTACTGGTCAGGCTCCCCTGCCGTCCCAGGCGAGAAACCGCCCGCCCCCGGGGCCTCGCCGGCGGCCGGCCAGGGGAGCGTCCCGGACGCGTTGGCCGCGGCCTTTTACGTGGCGAGCTTCTTCCTCCTGCCCGCTCTGGGGTTGCTGCCCATCTTCCCGGGCATCATGCTGATGTATCACATGGACCTCAGGACCGAGCACTACGCCTACCTTCTGCTGGCGCCCTTGGTCGCGGTCGTCTTCGTCGCGCTCTCGGCCCTGCAGATCCTGGCCTTGAAATGGCTCATCCTGGGGCGGCTGAAGGAAGGCGTCTACCGGATCAAGAGTTTCTTCTACATGCGCAAATGGGTCCTGGACAAGCTCATGGAGAACAGCCGGGAGCTCCTGCAGACGCTCTACGCCACGCTCTACCTCAATCCCTGGTACCGCGCTTTGGGCGCAAACGTCGGCGCGGACGCCGAGATCTCCACGGCCTCCTTCATCCTGCCCGACCTCCTGCACATCGGCGCGGGGAGCTTCATTGCCGACGGCGCGGGGCTGGGCCCGGCCAAGGTCGTCGGCGGGGAGATCATCCTGCGGAAGACCGAAGTGGGAACGCGGACCTTCATCGGCAACAGCGCTTTCGTGCCGGTGGGCTCGCGGCTGGGCAGCAACTGCCTGCTGGGCTGCCAGTCCATCCCGCCCGGGGAGGACACTCCGGACGGGACCTCCTGGCTGGGATCTCCGGCCGTCAACCTCCCCCAGCGCCAGAAGCCCGCCAAGCAGTTCGCCGAGGAGAGGACCTACCATCCCACCCGGAAGCTCTATGCCCAGCGCCTGGGCATCGAGTTCTTCCGGGTGATCCTCCCCGCCACGGCCTTCGTGGTCTTCACCACTTTGATGCTATCCTTCGCCGTCCAGATGGAGGACCTGCATGGGCCCGTGCCGACCGTCCTGGCGTTCCCCGCCGTCTATATGGCCTTCGGGGTCGTCGCGATGCTGCTCACCGCGCTCATGAAGCACGCGATCGTGGGCCGCCACGTTCCGGACGAGCAGCCGCTCTGGAGCCCCTTCGTCTGGCGCACGGAGCTCATGACCGGTTTCTGCGAGAACTTCACCAACGAGTTCTTCGTCAGCCAGCTGGAGGGCACGGTGTTTTTGCCCTGGTACTACCGGCTCCTGGGCATGACCGTCGGCCGGCGCGCCTGCCTGCTGACCACGGACTTCACGGAGTTCGACCTCGTCGCCCTCGGCGACGACGTGGCGCTCAACGAGGACTGCACCATCCAGACCCACCTCTTCGAGGACCGGGTCATGAAGCTGGGCAAGGTCGAGATCGGCTCGCGCGTCTCAATCGGCAGCAACACGGTGGTCCTCTACGACAGCGCCATCGAGGACGACGTGAAGGTGGGAGACCTCTCTCTGCTGATGAAAGGCGAACGCCTGCGCGCCGGCTCGCGCTGGGCCGGCTCCCCCCTCCAGAGCGGCCTCTAGGCTCCCGAGGAGCGGCCGCCCAGCAGCTGGCCGCAGACCGCGCAGGCGATGAACGCGGGTATGGCCCAGAGGCTGACATGGTTATCGATGCGCAGGAGGATGATCAAGGGGACTGAGAAGTGGACGTAGATGAACCAGGGCACGGACCAAGTGCGGCTCCGGGAGCGCAGATAGCCCAGAGGCACGTTCAAGAGCAGAGCCGTCGCGCCGATTGCCGCGGCCGTCCAGCCGGGAGCCATGCCTACAGTATAGCAATGGTATGATATGTTTTCAGAAATGGAACTCCCCGGCCTCAGCCCCGACGAGTTGCGCCGCTACGGCCGGCAGATCGTGCTGCCCGAGCTCGGCGTCGAGGGACAGAAGAAGCTCAAGGCCGCGCGCGTGCTGGTGGTGGGTGTGGGCGGCTTGGGCGCGCCCTTGAGCCTGTACCTGACCGCGGCCGGAGTGGGGACCATCGGCCTGGCGGACCACGACGAGGTGGAACTGGCCAACCTGCAGCGCCAGGTCCTGTACTCAGGCGCCTCCGTGGGCCGTTCCAAGCTGGCCGAGGCCGAGGCCCGGCTAAAGGCCCTCAACCCCGGCGTGGCCATTCTCCGCCACGACGAGCGCCTGACTTCGCGCAACGCTCTGGACATCATCAGGGGCTACGACGTGGTGGCCGACGGCACGGACAATTTCCCGACCCGTTATCTGGTCAACGATGCCTGCGTCCTGGCCGGCAAGCCCAACGTGCACGCGGCGGTGTTCCGCTTCGAGGGCCGCCTCTCCGTCTTCGACGCTCGCAAGGGTCCCTGCTACCGCTGTCTCTTCCCCCAGCCGCCCGCGCCCGGCACGGTGCCGGACTGCGCCGCGGGCGGGGTGCTGGGCGCCCTGCCCGGGGTGATGGGCTCCTTGCAGGCCGTGGAGGTCATGAAGCTCATCCTGGGCGCGGGCGAGCCGGCCATCGGCAAGCTCGTGGTCTTCGACGCTCTGGCCTTGGAGTGGCAGAGCATCATCGTGCGCAAGGACCCGCGCTGCCCGCTCTGCGGCGAGAAGCCCTCCATCCGGGCGCTGGCGGACTACGAAGACTCCTGCAGGGTCCCCGAGGTCTCGGTCGAGGAGCTCAAGGCCAGGCTGGAGCGCCGGGACGACTTCCTGCTGCTGGACGTGCGCGAGCCGGGAGAGCGCGCCCTGGCGAGCATCCCGGGCTCCCAGCTCATCCCTCTGGGAGAGCTGCCCAGCCGCCTCAGCGAGATCGACGCCTACCGCGGCCGGCCCGTCCTGGTGCTTTGCCGCAGCGGCAACCGCTCCGCCCAGGCTGTCCGGCTGCTGCGCGAGAAGGGCTTCTCCGGCGTCCTTAACGTGGCGGGCGGAATCGCGGCCTGGTCCGAGCGCATCGACCCGTCGGTGCCCAAGTACTAGCGCGGCCGGGGGTCTTAGGGCCGGTCTTTGGGCAGCTCGTCGAGCATGTCGTGATGGTCGGCGGTCTCGTCGAGGAGCTGCCGCATCAGCTCCAGGAACTCCTGGTCCTCGGTCTGGACGATCCCGCTGAAGCGGCTCTCTATGATGGAGCTCTCGATGTCCCGAGCCACGCCGATCAATTGCCGTTGCTGGAGCTCCCCCTTGAGGGCGCGCTCCTGGCTGCACTTGACCCCTTTGATGAAGGTCCGGATGGCCACGGCGTTGAAAGGCCGGCCGGGCTGAAAGTCCTCCGGCCGGGACGCGAAGATCTCCCCCATCCTGGCCGCGATCCGCGCGTGGCGCTGCTCCTGCTGGGCCAGGTCCAGCCAGAGATCCCCGTTCCCAGGGCAGAACTTGGCGCAGGCCGTGTAGAAATCCGCCACCGCCTGCTCGGCTTCCTTCATGGCCGCCAAGGCCTCGGCAATCTGCGCCTCCTGTCTGGTATCCATAGAGCTGGGCTTCCTGGATTCTAGCGGTTTTCCGACGCTATGGCAAAGCCGCAATTTTCCAAGGATATTCTTAAGTTTTCGGTGCTATTGACTCCGCAAGCCCCGTGTGCTATCATATTTCTGCGGGGTAGAGCAGCCCGGTAGCTCGCAAGGCTCATAACCTTGAGGTCGCTGGTTCAAATCCAGCCCCCGCAACCAATTTCAGTTTCGAACCTGTAACGAGAAATGTCAGGACCTTGACCCCCGAAAGGGGGTTTCGTGTTTCTGGGGAGAACCACATGAAGATGCACCTCTTCGAGTTTCATTCCGAGAAGAAGAAGCTGAAGTGCCTCTGCGGTTGGGAGCGCACCCTCAAGACCGCCGACGTCCGCGTGGCCCATGCGAAGTTCAAGGAGCATTGCGCCGAGCACATACGCCCCACTGCCAATTAGGGCAGTCGGAATCCCGCGCAGCCGTTGACTCCCTGCGTGCTTTTGCGCTACCTTGTCCTATGAGGCGTCGCCATCTTCGCAAATGGCGGCGGGAGTCGGATGTCCGGGGTCCCGCAGCCCACAACTCGGATCGGAGGTCTGTGCGATGAAGCTCTGGACTCAAGCCGCTGCCGTTTCCATACTGGGGATGTCCGTTCTGACGGGGATCGCGACCCCCGCTGCCGCCGTGCAGACGGAAGTCAGGAAAGAGATCAGGAACGACCTGCGCAAGGCCTTGGCGGCGATGGCGAAGGAAAGCCCGGAGAAGCATCTGTTCCTGGATCAGCTCAAGAAGGCCGGGGCCTCTTATTTCGGGGAGCTCACGGCGCCCGCGGACCAGGTCTCGCGCTATCAGGACTCCGACAAGCGCCGCCAGATGGTCGGGGTCTATCTGGTCGACATGTCCTACGCCATGGTCTTCGACAAGAACAAGGACAGCCTGAGGTACGCGCAGGACATGGACGGCCTCTTGACGGAGCTCGGGTTCAACGACAAGAAGGTCGTCAAGCAATATCAGAAGGCCGTCAAGGATTTCAACGGCCCCGAGTCCAAGAAGATCTTCAAGGACCTCGACCGGCTCATCGTGAAATCCTGGTCCGACATCCTCGGCCGGCCGGGAGGGCTCCAGCTGGCCGTCGACGCGTCTTACGGATGGTGGATCGAGATGCTGTATCTGACGGGAGAGATCGCCGCCCAGAAGAACTACGACCCGAAATTCCTCGGGTTCCTATCGCAACAGAGCGACACGACCCGGACCTTCATCGGCATCCTCGACGTCTTCAAGAACGAGCCGACCCTCGCGCAGCTGGTGGGACGCGACGAGCGCCTGCTGGTCTTGCAGGAGGTCGCCGGCAAGCTGAAGAACCCCGCGCAGGTCACCCAGCAGACCGTCGACGAGATCAGGGCCATCGTGACCAAGGCCCGGACCGAAATGATGAAGTAAGGCCCGGGAGCGGCGCCCAGGCCGGGGCCGCAGCCTCGGCCTGGGGCGCCGGCCGCCCAGGCCTACGCGCCCGCTCTTGCCCGAAGGATTCCGGCTCCCCGCCCAAAGACGATGTACGAGATAATCCTCAACGGCATACTGCATTTCTTCGCGATATTCTCCGCGCTGAACCAGGAGCGGCGGGCGCAGGCCCGGGATGTCGTTGAGAAGTATCTCAGGGCCCATCTGGGACTCTCCAAGCCCGAAGTCTATCTGGACCTTTTCGACAGCTTGCTCGATCGGTACGATGGCCCCCAGATATTCGAGATCCTGGGAGGGAACATCAAGGAGCTGTGCCGGAACCTCGGCGCCAGGCTGTCCCGCTCCGAGCAGTACATCGTCATGCTGCGGGTCACGGAACTGATCCTGATATTGGAGGCCGATAGCGCGCAGTCGCGGGCGCTGATGGACCTGGCCGCGCGGTCGTTCTCCATTCCCGAGGCCGTCCTGGAGGACATCTACCGTTTCGTCTTCGAGCTCGACGAGCTTGACGAGCTCGGCAAGCTGGGCGGGAATTTCCTGGTCGTCTCCTCGTCGGCTCCCGGGGCGGCTTCTTGCCGGCGCCTGGTCAAGGCGCATTTCCAGGCGCGCTTCGTGGTGCTGCGGATCTCCGAGATCGATTCCTTCTTCATGTCGGCGCTCACCGAGGGCGTGACCCTCGACGATAATCCCGTCATATCGCGCAGCGTCCAGTGCCTCGAGTCGGGCAGCCTCATCCGGGATATCTACTCCAACGTCGTCTACTTCGCCGAGATCGAAGGGGCTTTCAGCGACCGGCCGGCGCAGCAGGCGCCCATCCTCTTCCAGGGCACGCGCCTGAACTACCGCTTCCCGCGCAGCGATGCGGGCCTGCACGATTTCAGCTTCGCGGCCCGCTCCGGGAGCCTCATCGGGGTCATGGGGGGCAGCGGCGTGGGCAAGTCCACGCTGCTCTCCATCCTCAACGGCACGCTGCCGCCCGGCTCCGGCACGGTCACGGTCAACGGCATAGACCTCTACCGGGAGCCGGAGAAGCTGGAGGGGGTCATCGGCTACGTGCCCCAGGACGATCTGCTCTTCGACGACCTCACCGTGCGCCAGAACTTGTCTTTCAGCGCGCAGCTGTGCTTGGCCCACTTGAGCGCGGGGCAGTTGCGGGAGCGCGTGGACAGGATCCTGGCCCAGCTCAACGCGCAGGAGATCCAGGACCTCAAGGTCGGCAGCCCCGTGGACAAGGTCATCAGCGGCGGGCAGCGCAAGCGCCTCAACATCGCGCTGGAGCTGATCCGAGGCCCGGAGATCCTTTTCTTGGACGAGCCCACCTCGGGGCTCTCGTCCACGGATTCCGAGAACGTGATGACCCTGCTCCGGTCCCAGGCCGCGATGGGCAAGCTCGTGATCGTCATCATCCATCAGCCCTCCTCGAACATCTTCAAGATGTTCGACGACCTGTGGATCCTCGACCAGGGCGGCTATCCCGTCTACGCGGGCAACCCCGTCGAGGCGGTCCGCTATTTCAGGGCCGCGATCGACTTGGCCGGGGCCGAGCAGAGCGGGTGTCCGAGCTGCGGGATCGTGTCCCCGGGACAGGTCTTCAGCATCATCGAGACCAAGCGCATCGACGCGGCCGGGCGCTTCACCCGCGAGCGCCGGTACTCCTCGAGGTTCTGGCATGACCTCTATCTGGAGCAGGAGCGCGCGCGGCCGCAGCCGGCCGCTCCGGAGAGCCTCGCGGCGCCGGCCCCGTCCCTGCACAAGCCCGGCCTCTGGGCCCAGTTGCGCATCTTCCTCAAGCGCAACGTCCTGGCCAAGCTCTCCAACCGGCAGTACCTGGCCATCAATTTGCTGGAAGCGCCGCTCCTGGGCCTGATCGTGGCGGGCATCGCCAGGCTGTCCCACTACGGCCCTTACAGCTTCGGGACCGGGAAATATCTCCCCATCTTCTTCTTCATGAGCGTCATCGTGGCCCTGTTCCTGGGCCTGAGCGTCAGCGCGGAGGAGATCGTGCGGGACCGGACGGCGCTCAAGCGCGAGGGCTTCCTGCGCCTGAGTTGGCTGAGCTACTGGTCGTCCAAATGCCTCTATCTGGCCGGCGTCTGCGGCCTGCAGATGCTCAGCTACGTCCTGGTGGGCGCCGCGCTCCTCCAGATCCCGGACCTGACCATCAAGATGTTCGGGGTCCTGTTCTCCTGCGCGATGTTCGCCTGCGTCTTGGGGCTCAACCTCTCCGCGTCCTTCAAGACCGCCGTGACGATCTACATCCTGATCCCCCTGCTGCTGATCCCTCAGATCCTCCTGTGCGGGCTGGTCATCCGCTTCGATGACTTGAAGTCCGCCGACGCCGGGGACAACTACGTCCCGTTCGTGGGCGAGTTGATGGCTTCGCGGTGGGGACTGGAGGCCCTGGTCACGGAGCAATACCTGTCCAACCGCTATCAGAGCCGCCTGGACGCCCCCGAACGGGAGCTCAGCCGCTGCGGCTACGCCGTAGACGAGCTCATCCCCGAGATCCAGGCCAAGCTGGATTTCCTCTTCCTCAAGACGGATCTGCCGGACAAGGAGAAGACGCGGGCCCGCTACGCCGCGATCGTGCGCAACGAGATCCGCGGCCTGGAGGAGCTCACGGGGCTGCGGCTGGGCTGGGATGACGGGCGGTTCTCGGAGAAGACCATGACGCTGCCGAGGGCGGAGGAGCTCAGAGCCTATCTGCAGAAGGCCGCCGCCTATTTCAACGAGCGCCAGGCCGCGGCCGCTGCGCAGCGGCAGAAGGCCGCCGCCGAACTCCTGGCGCAATACGGCGAGCGGGGTCTGACCGAGCTGAAGAGGAGGAACTCCAACGCGAGCGTCGCGGACCTCGTCCACAACCGCGCCGAGCTCGACGCCCTGCGCGTCTCGGGCGAGCGCCTGGTGCAGCTGTCCGACCCCATCTACCAGCCCGCCCGGTCCCGCTGGGGGCGTTCGGTCTTCCTGGCCTCGGAGAAACGGCTGGGCGGGCTGCCCCTGGGCGCCTACGTTTTCGACCTCCTGGTCATCTGGGCCATGACGGCGTTCTGCGCGCTGGCCCTGCATCTCCAGCTGCTCAAGCGGGCCTTGGACGGCTCGCGCTGACCGCAGGCCCCCTCCGCTGAGCGTGGCGGCGGACGCGTCAGCCCCTCAAAATACTAGAATGCCGTTGCCGTGAGCCCAAGGAGGTTCTTGTGACAGATGCCCAGACCACCACGATATCCAGCTATCTGCTCTACCGCCTGAAAGAGGCCGGCGTCGACCATCTCTTCGGCGTCCCGGGCGACTACGTCCTCGATTTCCTCGACGAGGTGGTCGCCAGCCAGATCCGATGGGTCGGGACCTGCAACGAGCTCAACGCCGGCTACGCCGCCGACGGCTACGCCCGGATGAAGGGCGCCGGCGCGGCCGTGGTGACCTATGGGGTCGGCGGCCTGAGCATCCTCAACGCCGTGGCCGGCGCGTATGCCGAGAGGGTCCCCCTCATCGTCATCAGCGGCGCCCCGGCGAGCCGGCGCCGCGAAGCGGGAGCCCTCGTCCACCACCTCGTGGCCGACTACTACCTCCAGCTGGAGGTCTTCAGGAAAGTCACCACCGACGCCGCCATCCTCCTGCGGCCCGAAACGGCCCCCGACGAGATCGACCGGGTGATCCGCAACGCGATCGTACGCAAGCTGCCCGTGTACCTCGAGCTGCCCGCCGACCTGGCCCACGCCCCTTGCCGCGCCCCGGCCCCGCTCTCCGCGGCCCCGGCGGTGCGCTCCGATGAGGAGAGCCTGAAGGATTGCGTCGCGGAAGCCGCCGGGCTCATCGACCGGGCGGCCGCGCCGGTCCTGCTGGCGGGAGTGGAGCTCTCGCGCTTCGGCCTGGGCCCCGACGCTCTGCGGCTGGTGGAAGGAGTGGAGCTCCCCTTCGCCACCATGCTCAGCAGCAAGAGCGTGCTTCCCGAGCTGCATCCCCAGTTCGTGGGCCTCTACCAGGGAGCGTGGAGCCGGGAAACCGTCCGCCGGCAGGTGGAATCCTCCGACTGCCTCCTGTCGCTGGGCGTGTGGATGACCGACCTCGACACCGGCCTGTTCAGCGTCAAGCTGGACAGCCGCCGGATGATCGCCGCCGCGGGCGACCGCGTCCGCGTCCAGAACCACTACTACGACAATATCCAGCTCGGCGATTTCGTCCGGGCGCTGGCTCCGGCCATACGTCCGCGGTCCTTCCTGGCTTCCCACCCGGCCGTGGCGGACCATGTCAAAAAGCCGTTCGCCACGGATCCGGACCGCCCCCTGACCGCCCCGCGGGCCTACGAGCGCCTGAACACCTTCCTCGACGACCGGATGATCCTGCTGGCCGAGCCGGGCGACGCTTTCTGCGCGGCGCCGGATTTCCAGATCGAGGAGGCGCGCAACTTCATCGTGCAGTGCTATTACTGCTCGATCGGCTACTGCACCCCCGCCGCGCTGGGGGTCGGCCTCGCGGAGCCCGGCAAGAGGCCCGTGGTGCTGACCGGCGACGGCGCTTTCCAGATGACGGCCCAGGAGCTCTCCACCTTGATCCGGGAGAAATGCCCCGCCATCGTGCTGGTGGTCAACAATGACGGCTACCTCATCGAGCGCGTCCTGCACGAGGACGGGCCGTACAACGACATCCAGAGGTGGGACTACGCGAAGCTTCCCGCGGCCTTCGGCGGCGGCCAGGCCATCGGGATCAAGGTCTCCACGGAAGGCGAGTTGGAGCGCGCCCTCGCAGTGGCGGCGAAGGAGACCGGTAAGCTGGTCCTCATCGACCTCTGCCTGGCCGGCCGCGACTGCTCCCAGGGATTGGCGCGCCTGGGCGAGTCCTTCCGCCAGGCGCAGCGCAAGGGGTGACCATGGACCGCACGATGAGCGCCCTCGCCCTCCCGGTCTGCCTCCTCCTGGCCGCCCCCCCCGCGCGCAGCGCTGCGGCCTTCAAGCCGGACTCCAACGCGCCGCGCTCCGCGGTGCCGGAGAAGTTCCGCTGGGACCTCTCCGCCTTGGTGCCCGGCGACGAAGCTTGGGAGCCCGCCTTCGCCCAGGCCACGGCCGCGCTCTCCGCTTTGGCCCCGCACAAAGGCCAGCTCAGCGCCGCCCCTGCGGTCAAGACCTGCCTGGAAGACTATTTCACGGCCCGCCAGCGCGTGGAGCACGTGGCCTCCTACGCCAACCTCAAAGCCGACGAGGACGACGGCGTGGCCAAGTACCAGGAATGGCACCAGCGCGCCTTGGACCTCGGCAATCGGCTGCGCTCCGAGTCCGCCTTCATCCGCCTGGAACTGCTGCGCCTCGACGACGCCGCGGCCCTCGCCATCCTTGCAGACCCGTCTTTGGCTCCCTACCGCGCCTACGTCACGGACCTGCGCCGACGCCGGACGCATCTGCTGGGCGACGAGGCCGAGAAGGTCCTGAGCTTGGCCGGAGACAACCTCTGGTCCGAGACCGACCTCAACGAGATCCCTTCGGACATCGAGCTCGCCTTCAAGGCCATGCAGAAGGACATCCAGCTCCCCAAGATCAAGGACGAGGCCGGCAAGCCCGTGCAGCTGACCTTGGCCAACTACGGCAAGTACCGGGCCTCCAAGGACCGCCGGGTGCGCCGAGACACGGTCGAAGGCTTCTTCGCGGCGCTCAAGAAGAACGAGGACGTGCTGGCCGCGGTTCTGGGCGGCGAGACCAAACGAGACGTGTTCCTGGCCCGGGCCCGGGGCTACCCGACCTCGGTCGCGGCCTACCTCGACCGCCAGGACGTGCCCACCGAGGTGGTGGACAAGCTGATCGCCGCGGTCCACGACAACCTCCAGCCCCTGCGCCGATACGTTGAGCTGCGCAAGAAGCTCCTGGGCCTCAAGGACCTGCACATCTACGACCTCTACCCGCCCATCGTGCCCGCGGCCAAGGCGGAGATCCCCTACGAGGACGGGCTGCGCGACGTGCTGGAGGCCCTCAAGCCCCTGGGCCCGGACTACGTCTCCGAGCTCTCGGGCCCGTCCATGCTCGGCCGGCGCATGGCGGACGTCTACCCCAACAAAGGCAAGGATTCGGGCGCCTTCTCCCACTCCATCTGGGACGCGCCGCCTTTGGTCCTGCTCAACTACCAGGACGATATCGAGGACGTCTCCACCACGGCGCACGAGCTGGGCCATGCCATGCACAGCCTCATCAACTCCAAGGCCCAGCCCTACCCGGACGCGGGCTACTCCTCGCTCACCGCCGAGATCGCCTCGACCTTCAACGAGATGCTTTTGGCCAAGCACCTGCTGGCCAAGTCCCTTTCCGACGATAAGATGCGGCTCTACCTCCTGGGCCGCCTGGTGGAGAGCATCCGCACCACCATCTACCGCCAGACCCTGTTCACGGAGTTCGAGCTCAAGCTCCACGGCTTCGCGGAGAGCGGCACGCCCATCACTCCCGAACTGCTGGACCGCACCTACGCCGACTTGGTGCGGCTCTACTACGGCCCGGGCTTCGCGCTGGGCCCCAACGACGGTGTGGAGTGGTCCTACATCCCGCACTTCTACTGGAAGCACTACGTGTTCAGCTACGCCTGCGGCCTGGCCAGCGGCATCGCGCTTTCCGAGCGGGTCGCGACCGGCGACGTCGAGGCGCGCGGCCGCTACCTGGCCATGCTGGCCCAGCCCCGGGAAGCCCACCCGGTCGAGATACTCAAGGACGCCGGCGTGGACCTGCTCAAGCCCGAGGCCGTGCAGGCCGCGGCCCGGCTCCTCGACGAGACCATCACCGAGATGGAGAGGCTGGCGGCCAGCCCGGGCCGGGTTCAGTAACACCGCCTCCCCGCCTCGGTATTACTCCCAATGGCGGCGATCGGGCGGCAGCGGTATGATGGGTCTTAGGAGCATCCCATGAAAGATCTTCCCCGCTGGCTCACAGGGACCATCATCGCCGTCTTGTCCTTTCAACTGGCCGCCTGCGGCACCATCCTGTACCCGGAACGGAAAGGCCAGAGGGACGGACGCCTGGACATCGGCGTCGTACTTTTGGACGCCATAGGCTTGTTATTCTTCATCATCCCGGGGGTCATCGCCTATGCCGTTGATTTTACCAACGGGACGATCTATCTTCCCGGCACAAAAGGGAAGTCGGGGAAAGCCGGCCTCGACCGCCGGGATATCAGGACCGTCCGGTTCGACCCGAAGAGATACACGCCGGAGCTGCTCGGGGACCTGATCCGCCGGGAGACCGGCTACGACATCGACTGGCGGGATCCGCGCCTGCAGGTCGTCAAGCTCAAGACCACGGACGAGATCCCTGGCTATTTCGCTCAAGCTGGACAGACGATGCCTATCGAACCCAGCCTGCTCAGCGGCAGATAAGGGAGGAGCTGTCGCTGGGCCCGCCGCCGGAGCGCCCGAATATGGATGACCCGTTGAGCGTCCCCCCTCCCCAGCCGGAGTCCTGGCCGCGGCTCGGGCGCGTCAAGAGGTTCTACCGGGAGCATGAGCCGATCTGCACGGCCGGCTTCTTCATCGCCGGCTACCTCTTCGACACGCTGGCCGTCGGCCGCATCGACCACGTCCGCAACATCATCCATCAGGCGGTCTACCTTTTTCTCTGCGCGCTCTTCACGAGCCTGGAACTGCGGGAATTCTACGGCGATTTTTCCGCGCCTCCGCGGCTTGCGACCGCCTGGCGCTATCACACGGTCGCCACCCATTTCATGCTGGGGACCCTGCTCAACATCTACACGCTGTTCTACTTCAAGAGCGCCTCCCTGGCCGCCTCCTTCGTCTTCCTGCTCATCCTGGCCGGGCTTCTGGCGGTCAACGAGCTCAAGCCTTTCGAGAATTCCGGCACGGCGATGCGCATGGGGCTGTTCAGCCTGTGCCTGATCTCCTACTTCACCTACCTCGTCCCCCTGCTGATCGGCTCGCTCGGGGCCCTGCCCTTCATCGGCTCGCTGGCCGCGTCCGCGGGGGTCATGGGGCTGCTGGCGTGGCGGCTGGGCCGGCGCCTGCCCGGCCATCCCCTGGCCATCCGCAGGCGCGTGCTGCTGCCATTCGCCGCCGTCCTGACGGGCTTCGCGGGGCTATATTTCGCCGGACTTATCCCGCCGGTCCCCCTCTCGATCTCCTCGATCGGGATCTACCACGACGTCCGCCGCGTCGGCGACCGATTCGCGCTGACCATGACGCGCCCGCGCTGGAAATTCTGGCAGCGCGGGGACCAGAGCTTCCTGGCGCGGCCGGGCGACAGGATCCATTGCTTCGTCAGCGTGTTCTCCCCGGCGCGCTTCAGGGAGCGCCTGCAGTTGCGCTGGCTCTTCCTGGAACCCAAGGCCGGCTGGCAGGAATCCGACGCCTTCCCGCTCGACATCGTGGGAGGACGCGACGGCGGCTGGCGCGCCGATACAGTGAAGAGCCGCTACCAGCCCGGGCGCTGGCGCGTGCGCGTCGAGACCTCCGATAAGAGGGAGCTGGGCCGCATCGACCTGACGGTCATCGAGGACAGCTCCGCCCAGGCTCCGCAAGCATGGACCGTTCTGCGTTGAGCGCGGAAGCCTGACCGCTGGCCGGCCGGACCCTGAAACAGCTACACTAGCTCCATGCTCCCGGTGCTGATGCTTTTCCTCATCCCCATCGGCGGCGGCATCCCGGCCGGCGTGCTGTTGGCGCGCAGCCATGCCATCGCCTGGCCCGTCACCATGGGGCTCTACTTCGTCTCGGACGTGATCCTGGCCTTCCTCTTCGAGCCGGTGCTCCGGCTTCTGATCGCGGCGAGCCGCAGGATCCCCCCCTTGGCCCGCTTCACCGAAGTGCTCCGGCAGGCCATGACCCGCACCGCGGCGCAGTACGGAGGAGGAGGCGCAGGGCCCTTCGCCCTCATCATGATCGCCTTCGGCGTGGACCCCATGACGGGCCGCGCCGCCGCGGCCGCCGCCGGCCACGGCTTCCTGTCGGGCTGGACCATCGCCATCACCGGCGACATGATCTACTTCACCGTCATCATGGTCGCGACTTTGAGGCTGAACTCGGTGCTCGGCGACCCCAACCGGACCATGGCTTTGATATTGGCCGCGATGTTCTTCCTGCCCATGCTGGTGCGCCGCCTGAAATCGGCCTACGCCAGCCGCGGCCTCCAGGCCCCTTAGGCCCGGGCCACGCGCCAGAGCCGCGCCGAGCGAGCGCGCGGGTTGAGGCGGACCTCTTCGGGGGACGGCCGCAGCGGCTCAGCGGGAGGCTCGCGCCAGAGCCCCGCGGCCGCCTGGGCGCGCAAAGCCTCGCCCACCAGGGCCTCCTCGCCGGAGTGGAAGGTGAGCAGGGCCGCCCGGCCGCCGCAGCGCAGCAGCCAGGGCAGGTCGCGCAGCAGCTGGGCCAGGGCTTCGTGCTCGGAGTTCACCACGATGCGCAGGGCCTGGAAGGTCCGCGCCGCGGGATGGGCGCTGAACGCATCCTTTTTGACGAAGCGCCCCGCGCCCAGCCCTTTGGCCGCGCCGACCGCGGCGGCCAGCTCGCGCGTGGTCCTGGGAGAACGGCCCTTGGCTGAGAGAGCCGCCAACGCGGCCGCGATGGCAGCGGCGTCCGGCTCGTCGCCGAAGCGGGCCAAAGCGTCCGCGATCTCGGCCTCGTCGGCGCGGGCCAGCCAGTCCGCGGCGGTCTGCCCTCGCGAGCGGTCCATGCGCATGTCCAGAGGCCCGTCCGTCTTGAAAGACATCCCGCGCTCCGGCCGGTCGAGCTGCATGGACGAGACCCCGAGGTCCGCCAGCAGGGCGTCCACACCGGCGAGCTTCAGCTCGCGCAGGACCTTGGCCGCGCCCGCGTAGTTGCCGCGGCGGACCACGACCGCCGCGCCGAGGCGGCGCAGGCGTTGCTCGGTGCGCGCCACCTCCTCGCCGTCGCGGTCGAGCCCGATGACGGTCCCAGCCGGCCCCGCGGCGCGCGCCAGCCGCTCCGCGTGCCCGCCCCAACCCAAGGTGCAGTCGAGGACCGTGGCCCCCGCCAGAGGCTCCAGAGCCGCGAGCACTTCGCCGAGCATGACCGGCAGGTGCGCGCCGGCCGGAGTCGAGCCCCGGGCCGCAGCCTTGGCCGCCTCCTCCGGGAAGCGCTCGACGTCGAGCTCCTTGTATTTCTGCTCGAAGCGGCGCGGGTGCGTGCCCGGGTAGCGCTTGCGCCTGCGGTGCGGCGGCCCTGCTGGGATCTCGGGTGGCATCGGACCTTCCGGGCAGTATATCAAAGAGGCCCGGGGATAAAGAAAATAGCGCTTGCATTCCAGAACCACTTGTGGTATTATTTTGTTGCCGCAGTTTTCGAACCTGTAACGAGAAATGTCAGGACCTTGACCCCCGAAAGGGGGTTTCGTGTTTTAGGGCCCGCCGCGCTTGGTATAATCCTCCCTATGAAGCCCCCCCTGAGCGACCGCCGCGCCGTGGAAGCGGCCGTGGCCTCCCTGCAGGAGCGGCTGGCCGACGGCGACCCCGGCGACGCGGCCTTGCGCAAGGACTGCGCGGCCGCCCTCTCGGACCTGCGCGCCGCCTACCGCGCCGACCGGGCCCTGTTCTCGCCGGAGACCATCGCGGCCCTGCAGGAGCTGCGCGAGGTGCTCAGCGAGGCCGGCCCCGCTTCGGAGCCGGCTCCGTGAGCTTGCCGGACCTGGAGATCCTGGCCTACGAGCCCACGCCCTTGGGCGCGCTCTGCCTGCGGCGGCGCCGGCTCCCCTCCGAGCCGGAGACCGCGGTGACGGAGGTCACCCTCGGAGGCGAGTTCCTCATGAGCAGCGTCAACACGGCCTCCGAGCGGGCCCTGGCCGAGACCGCCCTCAAGCTGCATCCGGGCCGAGAGCTCAAGGTCCTGGTCGGCGGGCTCGGCCTGGGCTGCACCGCGAGCGCGGCCCTGGCCTCGCCGCGCGTCAAGAGCCTGGAAGCCGTGGAGCTCCTGCCCCAGGTCATCGCCTGGCTGGAGCGCCGGCTCGTGCCGCTGGCCGACGAGCTCAAGGCCGACGCGCGCTTCCGGGCGGTCCAGGGAGATATCTTCGCGATGCTGGCCCGGCCGCCGAAGCGGCTCTGGGACCTCATCCTCATCGATGTCGACCACTCGCCCGAGGAGCGCCTGGACGAAGCCAGCGGACCTTTCTACACCGCGCAGGGCCTGGCGCGGGCCCGCAGGCACCTGGCGCCCGGCGGCGTCCTCGGGGTCTGGTCGTATTCCGAGTGCGCCCCTTTCGGCGAGGCGCTGCGCAGGACGTTCGCGGCGGTCCGCGTCGAGCCGGTGCCCTTCAAGAACAGGCTCGCGGGCACGGCCCGCACGGATTGGCTCTACTTCGGTCTCTCCTGATATCGCAGGCGGCCGTTGATGTTTCCTTGACCCCGCCGGGCTAGGCTATGGGCAAGGAGGACAGGATCATGGCGATAGAGGAGAAGAAGTACAAGACGGGATTCGTCATCGCCGCAGCGGGTTTCGGCGCCGCTCTTTGCGTCGTCACCGGCATTGTCATGGGCGTGCTCTTCGCGCCGAAATCGGGCAAGGAGACTCGGGCCCGACTCGACGAGTGGCTCAAGGAGAAGCGCGACCAGGGCTCGGACCTCCTGGCCAAGATCAAGGAGGAGAGCCTGCGCCGCAAGGAGCAGCTGGCGGCCACGATCAAGGCCGGCCGGCAAGCCTACGTCGAAACCTCCAAGCACGGCTGAGACGGCGGGCCGGGGAGCCCTGTTGCGCAATTGTGAACGGCGGCCCCCCGGCCTATTGACGCAGGCGGCGCCCGGGGGTATACTCATCGAGTAGCCGCACTTTCCGAACCTGAGACGAGCAATGTCAGGACCGAGCCCCCGAGAGGGGGTTTCGTGTTTCCGGCCGGATCGGGGACTCTCACTCCGTCGGCAGCTTGGACTCCACCCACTCCTGGATCCCGCCCTCGTAGGCTTTCACGTCGAAGCCCGCGGCGGAGAGCTTCTCCGCTGCCATGCGCGAAGCGGTGCACTTGGTGTTGGCGCAGTAGGTCACGACCTCGCGCTTCTGGTCAAGCTCGGAGAGCCTCTGGCCGAGCTGGTCCAACGGGATCTTCTTGGACCCCTTGATGAAGCCCAGCTTGTAGTACTCAGGGTCGAGCACGTTGACGATCTGCACCGACTCGCCCTTGCGCATCTTCCGGGACAACTCCTCTTTGCTGATGGTCCGCACGGTCGTGTTGGTCGCCATAGGTGATATCCTCCTGATTCTCTTAGGATAAGTGAGCCGAGAGGACGGGATGTTACAGCGGCCTGGCCCCCTGGGCTGCTGGCCTACGGCCTCACGGCCGAGGCCTTTTCCAGGCTCGCCCGCCAGGCTTTGGCCGCCTCCAGCATGAAGGCCAACCCCGCGCGCCTGAGCCTGGCGGACGTGGCCGGAATCCTCTCACGCTGCCTTTAGGCCCGCCGGATCCCATTAGAATCTCTTATGGATGGCGCTTGCACTGGCCCTTATTTTGTTACCATATGGAAGTCGCCACGAGGAGGGAGCATGCCGAACATCAAGGTGGATGAGGCCCGCTGCAAGGGCTGCGAGCTCTGCACCGCCGCCTGCGCCAAGAAGTGCATCGTGATGTCCACGACGTTCAGCGTCACCGGCTATTATCCCGCCGTCTGCTGCGCCCCGGAGCGCTGCACCGGCTGCGGCCTGTGCGCCCAAGTCTGTCCGGACCTGGCCATCGCGGTCTTCAAGGAAGAGAAGGCGAAAAAATAAGGCGTCGCAGGATTTCAGGAGGAATAGATAATGGGCGAAAAGCTTCTCATGAAGGGCAACGACGCGATGGCTGAAGGGGCCGTGCGCGCCGGCTGCCGGTTCTTCGCGGGCTACCCCATCACCCCGCAGAACGAAGTGCCGGAATACATGTCCTGGCGCCTGCCCCAGGCGGGCGGGAGCTTCGTCCAGGCCGAGTCCGAGGTGGCGGCCATCAACATGCTCTACGGGGCGGCGGCCACCGGGATCCGGTGCATGACCTCGTCCTCCTCTCCCGGCATCAGCCTCAAGCAGGAGGGCATCTCCTACGCCGCGGGCGCGGACCTGCCCATCTTCTTCGCCAACGTGGTACGCGGCGGCCCGGGCCTGGGCAACATCGCCGGCGCCCAGGGCGACTACTTCCAGTCCGTGCGCGGGGGCGGTCACGGCGACTACCGGACCTTCGTCATGGCCCCGGACTCCGTCGAGGAGATGGGGAACTTCCCCCTCCACTGCTATGAGGTCGCGGAGAAGTACCGCGTCCCGGCCATGGTCCTGGCCGACGGCGTCCTGGGGCAGATGATGGAGCCCCTGGAATTCCGGTTCCCGCAGGTCGATCCCAAGACCCTCCAGTCGCCGGACTGGGCCCTGGGCGAATGCAAAGGCCGCAAGAACCGCCTGGTGGGCTCCTACGACCTCAGCGAAGGCAAGCTGGAGGTCATGACCCTCAACCGCGGCAAGAGATACGCCGAGATCGAGGCCAAGGAGGTCATGTTCGAATCCCGACAGTGCGAGGACGCCCAGGTGGTCCTCATCGCCTACGGCATCGCGGCCCGCGCCTGCGGCGCCGCCCTCAAGATGGCCCGAGCCGAGGGCCTCAAGGTCGGACTGTTCCGGCCCATCACCCTCTGGCCGTTCCCGAAAAGCCAGCTGCGCGCCCTGGCCGACCGGGTGGACTCCTTCCTGGTCGTGGAGATGAGCATGGGGCAGATGGTCGACGACGTGCGGCTGGCGACCGAATTCCGCGCGCCGGTGCACCTGCATGCCCGCCCCTCCGGCGTCACGCCGACGGGTGAGGAGATCCTCAAGAGGATCAAGGATGCGCTGAAGGCAGGCAAGGGGGAGCGCGTATGCTGCAAGTGAACAAACGGCCGGAAAGCCTTCTCGACGTGAAGATGCACTACTGCCCGGGCTGCGGCCACGGCATCGTGCACCGGCTGGTGGCCGAGGCCATGGACGAGCTGGGCATCCGGGAGCGCACCGTGGGTGTAGCCCCGGTCGGCTGCGCGGTGTTCGCGGACCACTACTTCAACTGCGACATGATCCAGGGCCCGCACGGCCGGGGCCCGGCCATCGCCACGGGCATCAAGCGCTCCAAGCCGGGCTGCATCGTGTTCTCCTACCAGGGCGACGGGGACCTGGCCTCCATCGGCATGTGCGAGACCGTCCACTCCGCCGGGCGCGGCGAGAACATCACCATCATCTTCATCAACAACGCCATCTACGGCATGACCGGCGGCCAGATGGCGCCCACCACGCTGATAGGCCAGAAGGCCACCACCTGCCCGATGGGCCGCGACCCCCAGGTCAACGGCTACCCCATCCGGGTCTGCGAGCTCCTGGCCACTCTCGACGGCAGCCGCTACCTGGAGCGCACCTCCATCCACACGGCCGCCCACGTGATCAAGGCCAAGAAGGCCATCAAGAAGGCCTTCCAATACCAGGTGGAAGGCAAGGGCTTCTCCATGGTCGAAGTCCTCTCCACCTGTCCGACCAACATGGGGATCAGCCCCCTGGACGCCTGCAAGTTCGTCCAGGAGAAGATGCTCCCCATGTATCCGCTGGGCGTGTACAAGGACGTCCCAGGAGGCAAGGCCAATGTATCAGGGAATTAGAATCTCCGGCTTCGGCGGGCAAGGCATCATCTCCTCGGGCGTCCTCCTGGCCTACGCCGGGATGCTCGACGGCAAGCACGTCAGCTTCTTCCCCTCCTACGGGGCCGAGATGCGCGGCGGCACGGCCAACTGCTCGGTGGTCATCTCCTCGGACGAGGTCACGACCCCCGTGGTCTCCCAGCCCGACACGGTCATCGTGATGAACGAGCCCTCCCTGGCCAAGTTCGAGCCCCTGCTCAAGGCCGGCGGGCTCATGATCATCAACGAGTCCTTGGTGAAATCCCGGCCGATGCGCAAGGACATCAAGGTCGTGCTGGTGCCCTGCAACAAGATCGCCGATGAGCTCAAGGCCCCCAGGATCGCCAACATGGCGGCTTTGGGCGCCTTCTGCAAGCAGACCGGGGCCCTGTCCATCGAGGCGGTGGCCAAGGCCATGCCCAAGGTCTTCAAGCGCGCCAAGCCCGAGATGCTGGAGCTCAACGTCAAGGCCCTCAAGATGGGAGCCGGCCTCAACTAGGGCCGCTGCCGTCCTGCATTCCGCCCAGGCACGCATGTGTCTGGGCGGAATCCGAAGCGTCCCCGGAGGGACCCAATGAAAGCATCAGACATCGGATACATGCCGCCCGCCATCGGCGTCGGCGTCCAGAGCTTCGTCGCCAAGGTCTATAATTGGATGGCCATGGGCCTGGCGGTCACGGCCGGATGCGCTTGGTATATGGTCTCCCACCCCAGCATGGTGGTCAATCTCGCGCACAATCCCATCCTCTTCTACGGCCTCCTGGGCGGCGAGCTGCTCCTGGTGATCGGGCTTTCCGCCGCCATCAGCCGCATCTCGGCCGGCACCGCCACGGCCGGCTTCTTCTTCTACTCCGCCTTGAACGGCGTCACGCTGTCGCTCATCCTGCTCGTCTATACGCAGGCGTCGGTCGCCTCGGCCTTCTTGGTCGCCGCGGGCATGTTCGGCGGCATGGCCCTCTACGGCCATGCCACCAAGAAGGACTTGACCAGCGTGGGCAGTTTCGCCGCCATGGCCTTGTTAGGGGTCATCATCGCTTCTGTCGTGAACATGTTCGTGCGCAGCTCGGGCATGGACAAGATCCTGACCTACCTCTCGGTGCTCGTGTTCGTGGCCCTGACCGCTTGGGACGCGCAGAAGATCCGGCGCATGGCCGAGGGCGGCTTCGGCGACTCGGAGCTGGAGAGCAAGGCCACGGTCATGGGGGCCTTGGCTCTCTACCTGGACTTCATCAACCTATTCCTGAGCCTGCTCCGCATCCTGGGCAAGCGCCGGGAGTAAGCTTATCCCGGGATCAGGATCACGCCCCGGCCGGAAGAGCCGTCGATGCGGATGTCCAGGGGCTCGGCCAGCCGCACGTGGCGCAGCAGCTCGGTCTCGGAGACGGCGGGCTGCCGGTCGAGCCAATCCCAGCGCAGGGTCCCCCCTCCGTGCGCGCCGTGCACCGTGAAGTAGCCCAGCCCCAGCGAGGTCACGTTGTGGAAGAAGTGGGTCCCGTAGGAGGGGTCTATGACGAAGCCCTCCAAAGTGGTCTCCACGATGACGCGCGATTCTGAGATCTGGTTCCAGCGCACCGGGATGCCCAGCCAGGGGTCGGCCGAGCCCCAGCGCCCGGGCCCGATGAGCAGGCACTGCCGGCCCTCGCGCCTGAGGGCCTCGTTGACCTGGCCGATCTGGGCCGCGATGTCCACGGTCCGGGCCGGGTCGAAGCGCTCGGGCTTGACGTAGACCACGTCGGTGACGCCCGTCACGTAGCCGTTGCCCAAAGTGCGCGGGCTCTCGCAGAGGACGCGCTCCGCGGCCAGGCCGTCCAGCCTCACCTTCTGGGTGCTCCAGCGCGAGATCATGGGCCGCATCTGCAGGATGGAGAACTCCCGCAGGCCGTCCTCCCCGGGCTGCAGGTCCGCGGCGAACTCGATCTCCACGTGGGAGCCCATCGCCTCCATGCCGATGCGAATCAGATGGTTCAGGAGGGCGGGCAGAGGGAAGACGTCGTCCTTGAGGATGGGCGCGAAGGTCACCAGGCGCACCCCCGGCCGCGAGGTCCCGTCGTAGACGCAGTCGTTCTCCGCGGAATAGGTGGAGCCCAGCGGCCCCAGCGTGCCGTCCGCGTCGGCGGCCGCCAGGTCGTGCCAGACCATGCCGGGCTCGTGGTCGTAGCCCAGGTCCGCGGCGGAGCGCCCCGTGTCCAGGGCCAGGAAGTCGCGCTGGGAGTTGGTCAGGTAGTCGGCGACCTTGGAGAACTGGTGCAGATGCTGGGGATGGTTGGGCGAGAAGCGCAGGGCCCGGTAGCCGTCCATGATGGTCTTGCCCAGGCCCAGCGCGACGTAGGCCACGCCGTCGTCGGCCGCGATGGGCGGCACCGGGTAGTAGTTGTAGGACTGGACCACCCCCGAGAAGCTGGGGTAGTAGCGCCGGCCGTCGCCCCGCGGCCGGCCGACCAGGTGCTGGACGATCACCGCCATCTTCTCCTCATCGGGCAGGTGCGTGGAAAAGCGCAGATAGGAGCGGGCCTCGACCGAGAAGGTCGAGGCGTAGACCAGCTTGACCGCGCGCGCCAACTGGCGCACCCGTTCCTCGGGGTCCGGATCGTTGTTGGGGAGCATGTAGGTCTTGTAGACTCCGGCGAAGGGCTGGGCCCGGGAATCCTCCAGCATGCTCGAAGAGCGCACGGCCAGCGGCCCGCGGATCTTGCCCACCATGGTGCGCAGGTCCTCGATCACGTAGGAGGGCAGGTCGGCCTTGGTGAAGGCCTCGGCCAGCTCGGCGTTGCCGCGCTCGGCGCGCACGAAGGAGCTCAGGCCGCTGTGCTCCATGAAGAAGTCGAAGACGTCCGTGGAGATGACCGACGTGTGCGGGACCGTGATGCGCACGCCCTCGAAGCGCTGCGCCATGTCGGTCTTGGAGAGCAGGAAGTTGACGAAGGCCAGGCCGCGCGCCTTGCCGCCGATGGAGCCCTTGCCGATCTTGACGAAGGGGCTCTCCTCGTCGAAGTACCGGCCGTCGAACTGGATGATGGTCCCCAGCTGGGTCTTCTGCAGGAACCGGTGCATGGTCTCGATGAGGTAGCGGCGCAGGCCGCCGATGTCGCCGAATTCCATGGTCTTGCGCGGCCGGATGAGATAGGCGATCTCGAACTCGGTGCGGGCCATCAGCCACTTCGAGAAGTGGTTGTGGTCGGAGTGGTACTCGATGCAGGCGTCCGGAACGGTGCGCAGCCGCTCGATCATGCCGTGCAGGTCCGCGGCCCGGCCGTGCTCCCGGCCGGCGGCGTCGCGGAACACGAAGTCGCCGAAGCCGAAATAGGTGAGCATGAAGTCCTGCAACTGCCGCAGCAACGCCGGCGAGGTCTTCTGCAGGAACGAGGCGCCCACGGCCTGGGCCTCCGGGGCCTTGGACGCGTCCGAGGACTGCACCAGCACCGGCATGTCCCGGATCTGGGCCTTGATGCGCTCGGCCAGGACCAGGCCGGCGCGGGGGTCTTCCCTGCCCTCGCGCCGGAACTGGACGTCCGTGATGATGCCTAGGAGGTTCCCTCGGTACTTCTCGTAGAGGGCCCAGGCGGACTCGAAATCGTGGGCGAGCAGGATCTTGGGCCGCGCCCGCATGCGCAGCATCTTGTGGGTGAGGTTGATGCCCTCGGCCATCAGAAGCTGGGTCTGCTTCATAAGCTCCGCGTAGAGCACGGGCAGGTAGCTGGAGTAGAAGCGCACCGAGTCCTCGATGACGATGATGGCCTGCACGCTGGAGAGGGCCAGGTCATGGTCGATGTTGCGCTGGTCCTCGATAAGCTTGATGATGGACATGAAGATGCGCGGGTCGCCAAGCCAGACGAACACGAAGTCCACCGCGGCCCGGTCCGCTTCGGAGAGCTGGGCCACGTCCATCATGTTGAAGCAGAGCAGGATGACCGGCAGGCCCGAGACCAGGCCCTTGGCCTCCTGGGAGAAGGCGGCCACGTCCAGGTTGCCCACCGAGGCCATGGTGATGACCAGGTCGAAGCGCTCGGAGCCCAGGCGCTTGAGCGCCTCGGCCGCCGTGGAAACCCTGGTCACGCGCGGGGCGTAGCGCAGGTTGAGGTCGAGGTACTCGCTGAAGACCAGTTCGGTCAGGGCGTCGTCGTCGGCCAAAAGGAAAGAGTCGTAGGGGGCGGCGACCAGCAGCACCTCCCGGATGCGGAAGGGCATGAGCTTGTCGAAGCCGCCGAACTGGATGTCGTAGGTCCCGACCAGCGGTCTGGCGTGTGCCTTTTCCATGCCGGTTATGGCGCCGGCGCAGTGCTCGAGGCACTGCGCCGGCACCGTTACCGAATCCGTCCGCGACTTAGACGAGCCCCTGGTCCATCATGGAGGTCGCGACCTTCAGGAAGCCGCCGATGTTGGCGCCCATGACGTAGTTGCCGGGCTGGCCGTACTCCTTGGCGGTGTCCACGCAGGTCTTGTGGATGCTCTTCATGATGTTGTGCAGGTGCCGGTCGACTTCCTCGCGGCTCCAGTTCATGCGGATGGCGTTCTGGGACATCTCCAACCCAGAGGTGGCCACGCCGCCGGCGTTGGAGGCCTTGCCGGGCGCGAAGAGGGTCTTCTTGTTGACGAAGATCTCCACCGCTTCGGTCGTCGAGGGCATGTTGGCGCCCTCGGCCACGCAGATGCAGCCGTTCTTCAGGAGGGTCTCGGCGTCCTTGCCGCTGAGCTCGTTCTGGGTCGCGCAGGGCAGGGCCACGTCCACCTTGACGTTCCAGACCCCGGTGCCGTCGTGGTACTGGGCCTTGGGGAACTTGGCGACGTATTCCTTGATGCGGCCGCGCTTGACGTTCTTGAGGTCCAGGACGAAGGCCAGCTTCTCGGCGTTGATGCCGTCCTCATCGACGATGTAGCCGTTGGAGTCGGACAGCGTGACGACCTTGCCGCCCAGCTGGTTGACCTTCTCGACCGCGTACTGCGCGACGTTGCCGGAGCCGGAGACCGCGACTCTCTTGCCCTTGAAGCTCTCGCCGCGGGTGGCCAACTGCTCGGCGGCGAAGTACACGCAGCCGTAGCCGGTGGCTTCGGGCCGCACCAGGCTGCCGCCCCAGTTGAGGCCCTTGCCGGTCAGCACGCTGTCGAAGCGGTTGGTGAGCTTCTTGTACTGGCCGAACATGAAGCCGATCTCGCGTCCGCCCACGCCGATGTCGCCGGCCGGGACGTCCGTGTTCGGGCCGATGTGGCGGAACAGCTCGCTCATGAAGCTCTGGCAGAAGCGCATGACCTCGGCGTCGGACTTGCCCTTGGGGTCGAAGTCGCAGCCGCCCTTGCCGCCGCCCATGGGCAGCGTGGTCAGGGAGTTCTTGAAGATCTGCTCGAAGCCCAGGAACTTGAGGATGCCGAGGTTCACGCTCGGGTGGAAGCGCAGGCCGCCCTTGTACGGTCCGATGGCGCTGTTGAACTCCACGCGGTAGCCCCTCTGGATGTGGATCTCGCCCTTGTCGTCCGTCCAGGGCACGCGGAACGTGATCGTCCGCTCTGGCTCGACGATGCGCTCCAGGATCTTGGCCTTCTTGAACTCCGGATGGCGCTCCATGACCGGGACCAGGGATTCCACGACTTCCTGGACGGCCTGGTGGAATTCCTTCTCTCCCGGGTTCTTGGCGGTGAGGTCCTGCATAAATTTGGAGACAAATGCGTCCTTGCTCCCCGACTTCGGTCTGGTCAAAGTGGCCTGCATTGTGTTCGTAACCCCCTCGATATATCGACGATAAACGGCTGTATTCACAGAGTATCTCTTAAGGATACTGTTGTCAATACATTTATTAGCCCAGCTTATAGTAGGCCGCCCGCGCTCCTAGATCTTCCCGGTCAAGGGAACCGGCAGGACGAACACGCGCGTCCCGGCCTCCTGGTCCAGAAGGAACAGGGCCTTGTCGCCCTCCAGGCGCTGAGCCTTGCGCAGGATGGCCTCGGCGCTGGACTCCTCCTCCACCTGCTCCTTGACGAACCAATCCAAGGCCTGCTTGGTGGCGTGGTCGCGCAGCTCCAGGGCCAGGTCAGCGATGCCGTTGATGGAGGCGGTCACGGCCTGCTCGTGCGCCAGAACGGCCTTGAAGATGTCGGTCGTGGACTTGAACTTGGCGGGCGGGGCCGCCACCGCGCCCAGCGCGGGCCGCGCGCCCTTCTCGCAGAGGTAGTTGAAGAAGATCAGGGCGTGGCAGCTCTCCTCCTGCGCCTGCACCCGCATCCACTTGGCCATCCCCGGCAGGACCTGCTCCTCGAACCAGCCCGCCATGGCCAGATACAGATAGGCCGAATAGAACTCCTTGACCACCTGCTCGTTCAACGCCTGCTCCAGCTTCTTGTCCAGCATCTCGGGCCTCCTCGGCATTAGAGAATCTAATGAAACAGTCCGTCCCGCGGCACAATTGTGATATAATCCGATTCGTTGCGCACCACTTTAATCCTAACGAAAGGATAACAAAAAAATGAAGATAGGAATCCCGACTGAAATCCTGGAAGGCGAGCAGCGGGTGGCCGTCGCCCCCGGGACCGTGGCCGACCTCAAGAAGCTCGGGGTCGACTTCCTCGTCGAGTCCGGCGCCGGAGCCGGAGCGCACTTCTCCGACGCCGACTACAAGGCGGCCGGCGCGGAGGTCACCGCGGACACCCGGGCGGTATGGTCGGCCGACGTCGTGCTGAAGGTCCGCCCCCCGGCCCTCAACGTCAAGCTCGGGACCCACGAGGTGGACCTCCTTAAAGAAGGCGGCGCCTTGGTCAGCTTCGTCTACCCGGCCCGGCACAAGGAGCTCCTGGACCAGTTCGCGGCCCGCAAGGTCTCGGTGCTGGCCATGGACATGGTGCCCCGCATCTCCCGGGCGCAGAAGATGGACGCTTTGAGCTCCATGGCCAACATCGCCGGCTACCGGGCCATGGTCGAGGCCGCCCACCAATTCGGACGCTTCTTCACCGGCCAGATCACGGCCGCAGGCCGGGTCCAGCCGGCCAAGGTCATGGTCATCGGGGCCGGCGTGGCCGGCCTGGCCGCCCTGGGCGCGGCCAAGGGCCTGGGCGCCATCGTGCGCGCCTTCGACACCCGCCCCGACGTGAAGGACCAGGTCATCAGCATGGGCGGAGAGTTCTTGGAGGTCTCCATCAAGGAGGACGGGACCGGGTCGGGCGGCTACTCCAAGGTCATGAGCCCCGAGTTCATCAAGGCCGAGATGGAGCTGTTCATGAAGCAGGCCAAGGAGGTGGACATCATCATCACCACCGCCCTGGTCCCCGGCACCAAGGCCCCCATCCTGCTCACCAAGGAGCACGTCCACGCGATGAAGCCGGGCTCGCTGATCGTGGACATGGCCGCGGAGCAGGGCGGCAACTGCGAGCTGACCCAGCCCGGCAAGATCGTGGACGTCAACGGAGTCAAGATCGTGGGCTACACGGACCTGGCCTCCAGGCTGCCCAACCAGGCCAGCAAGCTCTACGGCACCAACCTGGCGCACCTGCTCAAGCACATGCAGGTCGGCAAGGGCTGGAAGATCGACATGGAAGACGAGATCGTGCGCGGCGCTTTGGTGGCCCACCAGGGCCAGATCACCTATCCTCCGCCCAAGCCCAAGACCATCATCAAGCCCGTGGCCTCGACTCCGGCCAAGCCCGCCCCCGGCGAGGCCAAGCCCGCCGAGCCCGAGTGCTCCTGCGCGCGCAACACCGTGCTCGGCGTCCTGGCGACCGCGGCCCTGACCGGCATCGGGCTCTACGCCCCGGCCGCCTTCATGCCGCACTTCACGGTGTTCGTGCTGGCCATCTTCATCGGCTACATGGTGGTCTGGAACGTCACCCCGGCCCTGCACACGCCCCTGATGAGCGTCACCAACGCCATCAGCGGCATCATCGTGATCGGGGCCATGCTGCAGATCTCGGGCGGCTTCGACCGCTGGACCACCTGGCTGGCGGCCTGCGCGGTCCTGCTCGCGTCCATCAACATCTTCGGCGGCTTCCTCGTCACGCGGCGCATGCTGGCGATGTTCAGGAAATAAAGGGAGAACTCTCACCATGGAACAAACCATCGCGCAGAACGGCCTCTTGGTCGTGCTCTACATCGTCGCCAGCGTCCTGTTCATCCTCAGCCTGGGCGGGCTGAGCAACCCCGAGTCCTCGCGGCGGGGCAACTGGTTCGGCATCATCGGCATGGCCCTGGCGGTGGCGGCCACGTTCTTCCACCCCCAGGTCAGCGCGCAGAGCTACGGCGCGCTCATCGCCATGATCGTGCTCGGCGGCGCCATCGGCTCGGTGGTCGCGGCCAAGATCGCCATGACCGCCATGCCCCAGCTGGTGGCGGGCTTCCACAGCTTCGTGGGCCTGGCTGCGGTCTTCGAGGGCATCAACAGCTACGCGGAAGGCGCGGGCTTGCTCGGGGCGGTCCGGACCATCCACGACACGGAGGTCTTCCTGGGCGTCTTCATCGGCGCGGTGACCTTCACCGGCTCGATCGTGGCCTTCGGCAAGCTCCAGGGCATCATCCGCAGCAAGCCGCTGCTCCTGCCGGGCCGGCACCTGCTCAACGCCGGGATGGCTTTGGTCTCGGTCTACTGCGGCTACCGATTCTTCGGCGTCGAGGACCTCATGGCCCAGGGCCTGCCCGCGCTGCTGACCATGACCGTGCTCGCCTTCCTGCTGGGCTGGCACCTGGTCATGAGCATCGGCGGGGCGGACATGCCGGTGGTGGTCTCCATGCTCAACAGCTACTCGGGCTGGGCCGCGGCCGCCACGGGCTTCTTGCTCAACAACGACCTGCTCATCATCACGGGCGCGCTGGTCGGCTCCAGCGGCGCCATCCTGAGCTACATCATGTGCAAGGCCATGAACCGCTCGCTCATCAACGTCATCTTCGGCGGCTTCGGCGCCCAGGAGGGCAAGACCGCGGCGCCGGGCGCGGCGCCCGCCGGCGAGGTGGTGGCCATGAACGTCGACGAGGTCTCCAACCTGCTCAAGGAGGCCCGCAGCGTGGTGGTCATCCCGGGCTACGGCATGGCGGTGGCCCGCGCCCAGCATCCCATCAAGGAGATCTCGGACAAGCTGCGCAGCCGCGGGGCCAACGTGCGCTTCGCCATCCACCCGGTCGCGGGGCGCCTGCCCGGCCACATGAACGTGCTGCTGGCCGAGGCCAACGTCCCCTACGACATCGTGCTGGAAATGGACGAGATCAACCCGGACTTCCCCGAGACGGACGTGGCTTTGGTCATCGGCGCCAACGACATCGTCAACCCGGGCGCGCTGGAAGACCCGTCGAGCCCCATCTACGGCATGCCGGTCCTGGAGACCTGGAAGGCCAAGACCACGGTGGTCCTCAAGCGCAGCATGGCCGCGGGCTACGCCGGCGTGGACAACCCGCTGTTCTACAAGGAGAACACCCGGATGCTCTTCGGCGACGCCAAGAAGAGCGTGGACGCCATACTCGCTCAGCTGCAGTAGCGGACGCGATCGTCCGCCTAAGCCGGGCCTGCTGACTCTTCAGCAGGCCCGGCCTCTTTTCAGGCGCCGCAGCCCGGGAATATTCATACAATAGCGGCATGTGGTCCCACCTTTCCGCCCTTCTGCCGGTCCTCCTTCTGCTCTTCCCCCGCGCGGCCTGGTGCGCCCTGCCGGACGCCGATGTGAAGAAGGTCCTGGATCGGCTCTCCAGCCGGTTCCCGGCATACGACAAGGCCCGGCTCGGGAGCGGCGTGCGTGCGGCGGCGCGGCTCTGGGAGGCGCAGGACGGCCCGGCCCAGGTCTTCGAGGATTTCTGCGCGGAGAACCTGGTCCCGGACGCGGAACGCGACGCCCTCCTGGACCGCTTCGAATCCAAGCTCGAGGCCTTGCGCGGGCATTTCACGGCCATGGGCCTGGAGCTGCGGCGCGAGATGGACGAGGACCGCGGCGAGCTCAAGCCCATAGACCGCAGCTTCGCGGCATTCGCTCCGGATGCGCATCTGACCGACGACCTGTTCAGGAGTCGGCTGGGCTTCGCCGCGCTGCTGAACTTCCCCCCGCGGACTCTGGAAGAAGCGGCGGCTCAAGGGGCGCGCTGGTCGCGCCGACAGTGGGCTGAGGCCCGCCTGGCCAAGGCCTTCGAATTCCGCGTGCCAGCCGGGGTGATCCAGGAAGCCTCGGCGCGGCGCTCCACGGCTGAGGCCTATGTCAATTCCTATAACATCTACATGGATCATGTGGTGGGCGCCGACGGCAAGCCCCTGTTCCCCGCCGGCCTGAAGCTGCAATCGCACTGGGGCCTGCGCGACCATATCCGCGCGCTCTACGCCGACCCGCGGGGGCTGGACAAGCAGAAGCTGATCCTGCTCATCATGGAGCGCATCATCCGCCAGGAGATCCCGGCGCCGATGGTCAACGGGAACCAGTACTTCTGGGACCCTGTGCGCAACATCACCCTGGGCGTGGAGCCGAGCGCTCCGCGCGAGCCGGACGTCCGCTATCAGACGCTGCTGTCGCTTCTGTTCGCGGCGCGGCTGGAAGACCCTTACTACCCGGGCTACCAGACCTTGATGGACCGCAGCTTCCGTTTGGAGCGCGAGATCCCTGAAGCGGAGGTGGAAGCTTTGCTCAAGAGCCTGCTGGAGGCCCCGGCGGGCAAGCGGGTGGCGGCGCTGGTCAAGAAGCGCCTGGGAAGAGACCTTCTGCCTTTCGACATCTGGTACGAGGGGTTCAAGCCTCCCAAGGGCATGCCGCTGGAGAAGCTCGACGCCTTGGTCCGCAGGAGATATCCGACGGCTTCGGCGTTCCAGAGGGATATCCCGAACATCCTGATGAAGCTGGGATTCTCGCCGGAGACCTCGGCCTTCCTGGCGGCGCACATCGTGGTGGACCCTGCCCGGGGCTCGGGCCATGCGGCCGGGCCGGACATGCGCTCGGATGTGGCGCATCTGCGCACGCGGGTAGGCAAGGATGGGATGGACTATCAGGGCTTCAACGTGGCGATGCACGAGCTGGGGCATAACGTGGAGCAGACTTTCTCCCTGCATCGCGTGGGCCACTATCTTCTGCACGGGGTGCCGAACAGCGCTTTCACGGAGGGCTTTGCCTTCGTGTTCCAGGCGCGGGACCTGGAAGTGCTGGGCTTGAGCCAGCCGGATGCGCAAGCGGCGGCGCTGAAGGACCTGAACGATTTCTGGGCGGCGCGGGAGATCGCGGGCGTGGCGTTGGTGGACATGAGGGTGTGGCATTGGATGTACGAGCATCAGGGGGCGGATGCGGCGCAGTTGCGCGAGGCGATGGTGGGGATCGCTCGCGATGTGTGGAATGAGTATTATGCGCCGGCCTTCGGGGTGAAGGATTCGCCGATATTGGCGATTTATGCGCACATGTTCTACTACAGCCTCTACATCCCGAACTATCCCTTAGGGCACCTGATCGCTTTCCAGGTGGAGGATTACTTCAAGACGCACTCCTTGGGGACGGAGATGGAGCGCATGTGCCGCATCGGCAGCGTGACTCCGAAGGAATGGATGCGCCAGGCGGTGGGAGGGCCCATCTCTCCCGAGCCCATGCTCAAGGCTGCGGAGAAAGCGTTGGCGGTACTCCGCTGAGCCTACATGGAAGGCAGCGTTATCTCTTCCTTCTCTAGGACCGGCGTCTGCGGCGCGGGCGCGCGGCGCGGCCGCCCGGCCGGCTTCTTCCCGCCCTGGCTGGGCTTGGGCAAGGTCACGGACGCCGGCGCGGCTTTGACGTCCTGGGGCTCGGCCTTGGCCTGCGACTGGACCAGGCCCGCGTAAAGCCGGCCCGTCACGCCGCTCTGGAAGGAGAACCGGTCTTCGATGAGCGCGCCGCCCAAGGACTTCTCGATGCGCGTCCGGTGCGGAGCCCAGGCCGCCTCGTTCAGGTCCCCGAAAGGGTAGACCGCGAAGAACAGAGCGGCCCGGCGCTTGCCCCGGCCCTTGCGCAGGCGCTTGATCAGCTTGCGCAGGTCCTTGACGTCTTCCGCCAGATCGCCCGAGGCGGCCTTGGTGTCCGCGAAAGCGTAATCCGTGGGCAGGCTCGCCGCCTCGACGAGCCAATCGCCGGCGCGGACCGCGGCGCGGCCCTTGGGGAGCCTGAAGGCCGGCTCCACCTCCCCCTTTTCCGCCAGGATGGCCGTCAACTCCACCTTGAGCCAGCCGTCGATGCGGACTCGTCCTCGCGACAGCCCCGGCATCGCCTTGTGCTCCCAGAACCGGCGCTTGAGTTCGTTTCCGACATGCGTGCGCAGTTCGTCGAATTCCATGGCTATTTCCCCTCGCTCTTGAAATATAGGACCGCCAAGGGCGGCAGGCAGATCTCCAAAGACTGCCCGTGCCCGTGCCAGCCCACGCCCTGGGCGGTCACGCCGCCCAGGTTGCCCAGGCCCGTGCCGCCGTACTCGGCCGCGTCGGAGTTGAGGATCTCGGCCCACCAGCCGCCGCGGGGCACGCCCACCCGGTAGCTCTTGCGCGGCACCGGCGTGCAGTTCATGACCACCAGGACCAAGTCGTTGGTGGACTGGCCCTTGCGCATGAAGCTCAAGACCGAGTTGTCCGCGTCGTTGCAGTCGATCCAGGAGAAGCCCGACGGGTCGAAGTCGCGCTCGTAGAGGGCCGGCTCGGCCCGGTAGACCCGGTTGCAGCGCTCCACCAGCCGGCGCACGCCTTCGTGCGGCGCGTAGTCCAGCTGGTGCCAGTCCAGGCTCGAGTTGCTGTCCCACTCCCGCCACTGGCCCCACTCGCTGCCCATGAACAGGAGCTTCTTGCCCGGCTGGGACCACATGTAGCCGTACATGAGGCGCAGGTTGGCGAACTTCTGCCAGTCGTCCCCGGACATCTGAGAGATGAGCGAGCACTTCCCGTGCACCACCTCGTCGTGGGACAGGGGCAGGATGAAATTCTCGTGGAAGGCGTAGAGCATGCGGAAGGTGATCACGTTCTGGTGGTACTTGCGGTGGATGGCGTCCTTGCGCATGTAGTTCAAGGTGTCGTGCATCCAGCCCATGTCCCACTTGAAGCCGAAGCCCAGCCCGCCCACGTAGGTCGGCTTGGACACCATGCCCCAGGACGTGGATTCCTCGGCGTAGGTCTGCACGTCCGGGAACTGCTTGTAGATCTCCTCGTTCATGCGGCGCAGGAACCAGATGGCATCGATGTTCTCGCGGCCGCCGTACTCGTTGGGAATCCACTCCCCGTTCTTGCGCGAGTAGTCCAGGTAGAGCATGGAGGCCACGGCGTCGACGCGGATGCCGTCGGCGTGGTACTTGTCGAGCCAGTACAGCGCGCTGGAGATGAGGAAGGAGCGCACCTCGTTGCGGCCGTAGTTGAAGATGAAGCTGCCCCAATCCGGATGGAAGCCCTTGCGCCGGTCGGCGTGCTCATAGAGGGACGAGCCGTCGAACTGCCCGAGGCCGTGGCCGTCGGTGGCGAAGTGTGAAGGCACCCAGTCCAGGATCACGCCGATGCCCTCCTGGTGCAGGTGATCCACCAAGTACATGAAATCCTGCGGCGTGCCGAAGCGCGAGGTGGGCGCGAAATAACCGATGGACTGATAGCCCCAGGAGCCGGAGAAGGGATATTCCATGACCGGGAGGAACTCGACGTGCGTGAAGCCCATGCGCCGCATGTGGGCCGAGAGCTTGGGCGCCAGTTCCCTGTAGGTGAGGGACCGGTTGCCTTCCTCGGGCACGCGCATCCAGGACTCCAGGTGCATCTCGTAGATGGAGACCGGCGCGTCGTGCGCGTTGCGCTTCTTGCGGTCCTTCATCCAGGCCGCGTCGTTCCATTGGTAGTCCAGGTCCCAGACCACGGAGGCGGACTTGGGCGGGACCTCGGCATGGAAGCCCACGGGGTCGGCCTTCTCGGCCTTGTGCCCGTGCAGGTGCGAGGTGATGTGGTACTTGTAGGGCATGCCTTTCTCCACGCCCGCGACGAAGCCCTCCCAGATGCCGGAGGAGCCGCGCTGATGCAGGGGGTTCTTGGTCTTGTTCCACTGGTTGAAGTCGCCGATGACCGTCACCTTCTTGGCGTTGGGCGCCCAGACCGCGAAGTAGACGCCCTTCTGGCCGTCGTACTCCATGAGATGGGCCCCGAGCTTGTCGTAGATGCGGAAGTGCGAGCCCTCGTTGTAAAGGTAGAGGTCCTGCTCGCTGAGCAGAGTCGCCGTCGGGTGATGCGTGCCTTTATCGGTGGTGTTCATTTCGTCCATCTCCTTGGGCCCCGTCCGTAAGCCCCGGTCATCAAAGCCAGCCGTCCCGCCACTTCGGCGGTGAGCGCCCCGGGAGTCAGGCGCCACTGCCAGTTGTTCTCCAGCGTCCCGGGCAGGTTCATGCGCGCCTCGGAGCCCAGCCCCAGCAGGTCCTGGGCCAGCAGGATCGCGGTGTCCGCCGGGCTCTTGAGTGCCGCGCGGACCATGTCCCAGTGTATCTCGACTCCGTTGGACTCCAGGTAGCGCAGGGCGTTCTCCCGCTCCAGCCGCGCCTGCTCCACGGTCCGGGTGCCCGGCTTCTCGCTGAGGTTGCGGAACCAGCCCGCCACCGTGTCGTTGTCGTGTGTGCCCGTGTAGGCCACGCAGCGCTTCGGGAACTTGTGCGGCTGCTGCTTCTCGTCCCAGTCCCAGAAGGAGAACTGCAGGACCCGCATGCCGGGGAACTGGAAGCGGTCGCGCAGGGCCTCCACCTCCTTGGTGAGCGTGCCCAGGTCCTCCGCGATGATCTCGATGCCCGGCGGGTCCTGTCGCCCCGGTATCCCGTCGGCGCCGACGTGCGCCGCCGGGACGCCCTCCGGGGCGCCACCCGCCTGGCCTGCCCGAGGGTCATGGAAGGCGCGCAGGACGGAGCGGAAGAGGTCCTCCCCGGGCGCCAGGACCCAGCGGCCGCGCACCGCGTCCTTGTCGCCGGCCGGGATCTCCCAGTAGTTATGGAAGCCGATGAAGTGGTCCAGGCGCACGGCGTCGAAGCGCGCCAGCGTAGCGCGGAACCGGGCTATCCACCAGGAGTAGCCGTCCGCCTTCATGGCCTCCCAGCGGTAGATGGGGTTGCCCCAGAGCTGGCCTTTCTGGCTGAAGTAGTCGGGCGGTACCCCCGCCACGACCGTGGGCCGCCCGTCCGGCCCGAGGCAGAAGAGCTCCGGATGAGACCAGACGTCCGCGCTGTCTCCCGCCACGAAGATCGGGATGTCGCCGATGAGCCCCAAACCGATTTTGGCGCAGTAGGCCTTGAGCTCGGTCCATTGCCTATGGAAGAGGTACTGCAGGAACTGATGATAGCGGATGCGCGGGGCCAGGTCCTGCCGGGCGCGCTCCAAAGCCGCCGGATGCCGGCCGCGCAGGCCCGGCTCCCACTCGACCCAGGGCAGGCCTTGGTGGACCTCTTTGGCCGCGCAGAACAGCGCGTAATCGCCGAGCCAGGCCTTCTGGCCCTCGCAGAAATCGGCGAAAGCGGCCTTGGCCCCGAAGTCGGTTCCCCGCTCGAATGCGTCGAAGGCCTTGGCGAAGCGAGATTCCTTGAAGCGCTCGACCGATGCGTAGTGGACATGGTCCCTGGCCTGGCCCCGGGCGGCCTTGAGGTCGGCCGGCTCCAGCAGCCCTTCCTGGCAGAGCCTGTCCAAAGACAGGAGCAGGGGGTTGCCGGCGAAGGCCGATGAGGAAAAATACGGGGAATGCCCGTGCCCGGTGGGGCCGATGGGGAGCATCTGCCACCAGGTCTGGCCGCAGGCGGCCAGGAAGTCCGCGAAGGCGTAGGCCTCGTGGCCGATGTCGCCGATGCCGTGGGGGCCGGGCAAGGAGGTCGGGTGCAGGAGCACGCCGGAGGACCGCCTGTGCAGCGTGGGCTTCTCAGTCATCGTTGAAGGCTTGATTCTAGCAAATGGCAGGCTAGGCCAAGCCCCATTTTTTCAGCGCCGCGGACTCCTCCTCAGGGGAGGTTACTTTCTTGAAAAGCGCGGGCTTGCCATGGACGCGGGCCTGGCACTCCGGCCAGGTCCGATGCTTTTCCAGCCTGCCGTCGAGGAGGCTCAGATACCAGCCCGCCTTCTTGAGCCCGGAGGGCCGGCTGGGAGCCACGGGAAGGGCTTCGGGCTCCGGCGGGAAGAGGTCCACGGAGTAGCCGAGCAACGGCCCGTCGTAGAGGTCAGGATGTTTCCCGCGGGAGAATGCCACCGCGACCTCGTCGCAGCGGGAGTTGGCCGGATGCCCTCGGTGTCCCCGGACATAGTTCCAGGAGAGCTTCTCCCGGCGCCGGGAGACCAGGCGGTCCAGCTCCTCCCAGAGGTCGCGGTTGAGGGTCTCGGCGCCGTCCACCCGGGTCCAGCCCCTGCGCTTCCAGATGTGCAGCCAGCGCGTGATTCCGGAGATGAGGTAGGTGGAATCCGTGTAGACGGCGACCGGGCCGGGAAGGGCTTCCAAGCAGCGCAAGGCCGCGATGGCGGCGCCCAGCTCCATGCGGTTGTTCGTGGTCCGCGGCTGGCGCCCCCCGAGCTCCCGGACCTTCCCTTCCGGAAGGAGCACGATCGCGCCCCAGCCGCCCGGGCCCGGATTGCCGGAGCACGCCCCGTCCGTATAAACGAGCAGGCCACCTTCCTTCATCCCGGAGAGTATAGCGACTTGCGGGGCTAGTCTTCCAGACGCGGGCCGGTCTGGAAGACGATGGGGTTGAGCATCAGGTAGCGCAAGGCGAAGAACTTGGACTGCCATTGACCGATGGTGAAAGTCATCTTCTTGGGGACAGCCGACTGGTTGGGCCAGCCGTCCAGGACCATGCCGGCTCTCTTCCAGTCCGCCCCCTTGGGGTAGACGATGACCGCGTGGTGCTCCATGCCCTTGCCGATCATGAGCTTCTTGACCTCCAGGGCGGAGCGGAGGCCGGCCAAAGCGGCGATGGTCTCGCTCTGGTGGGAGATGCAGCCCCTCTCAAGGTTACCCCCGGCGAAAAGCTTGAAGGAGTCCTCGATGTTGGTCATGGTGCCGCTGCCGTAGGCGTCGGCCACCGCGCTGGGGTGCTGGGCGTGGAGCTTCTGGACCGCCAGGCTGGCCAAGCGGACGGCCTCGGCCAGCGCCGGAAGGTCGCGGTCCTGCCAGCCGTGGTCCCGGAGGTCCGAGGGCGCGAGATCGGCCTCGAGGAGGGAGGAGAGGGCTCGGCGGTAGGCCTGCTCCTGGGCCAGTTGCGCCGTCCGCGCGGTCTGGGCCTGGCCTTGCTGGGATTGTTTGAGCTGGTCGGCGCCTTGACGGATGCCGGATAGGTCGGGCGCCGTGAATTCATCGGCCGCCAGGGCCGGCCCGGCGGCCGACAGAAGCAGCCACAGCGCGGTCTCAGCGGTCCTGCGGGCCATGGGCTTGCCTCAGCGACGACAACTTCAGCATAGCCCCGGCTCCTGGCCTTGTCAAGGGGAGGTGTAGGGCGTGTAGGGCGGCTTGACGATGGCCGCATTGACCTGCCTCCATGAAATACCAGACAATATGGACGTATGCCGGGTGAAACCGCCCTCTGGCTCATCTTCGGGACCGTGATCGCCGCGGCCTTGGCGGTGGATCTTGGCGTCCTGCACCGCAGGGCCCACGCCGTCTCCTTCAAGGAAGCCGCCTTCTGGAGCGCGGCATGGTTCTCCTTGGCCGCGGCCTTCGCCGGGCTCATCGCCCTGTCCAGCGGCCGGGAGAGGGCCCTGCAGTTCGCGGCGGGCTATCTGCTGGAGGAATCGTTGAGCGCGGACAACATGTTCGTGTTCCTGGTCATCTTCCATTACTTCGGCCTGCCCCCGGCCCACCAGTCCCGCGTCCTGCATTGGGGAATCCTGGGCGCTATCGTCATGCGCTTCCTCTTCATCTTCGCGGGGGTGACGCTGGTCAATACCTTCCACTGGATGATCTACATCTTCGGGGCCGTGGTGATATACACGGGCGCGAAGATGGCTCTGACCGAGGGCGCGGAGGTCCGGCCGGAGCACAATATCGCTCTCAAGGCTCTGCGGCGGGTGATGCCGTTGGCCGGGCTTGAGCACGGGCAGAGCTTCTTCGTGCGTCTGGGCGGAGTCCTGCAGGCGACGCCGCTGTTCGCCGCGCTGTTGGTGGTGGAGTTCTCAGACCTGCTTTTCGCGATGGACTCGATTCCGGCGGTGATCGCCATCACCACGGACACCTTCGTGGTCTACACCTCGAACGTCTTCGCGATCCTGGGCCTGCGCGCCCTGTTCTTCCTGCTCGCCAACCTGATGGGGATGTTCCGGTTCATGAAGGCCGGGATCTCCCTCATCCTGATCTTCGTGGGCCTGAAGATGCTGGGCGGGCACTTCTACCACGTGCCCACGGGCGTGTCCCTCTGCGTCATCGGCGGGATACTGACCGCATCGATCGCGGCGTCCCTCCTGGCCCGGCGGCAGGCCGAGCTCCCCTAGGCCCGGTTCCTCCGGAATCCCGACGGCTTGAACCCGCACTCGGCCTCGTAGTCCCGGGCGCAGCCCAGGGCCTGGGCCGCGATGTGCCCCACCTCGCAGAGGCTGCGGCCCGGGCCGACCTGGAGGCCGCCCAGGTCCGCCCCAAAGCCGATGCGCTCCACGATCAGGGGCAGCGCCTCCTTGTTGTGGTAGCCGTAGTCCTCGCGGTGCTGCATGCCGTGGTCCGCGGTGATGATTAGGAGGTCGCCTTTGCGCAGCCTGGCTTCGAAGAGCGGCAGGGCGCCGTCCACGCCTTCCAGGCAGCGGACGGCGCCGGCCACGTCCCGGGTATGCCCGTAGAGGCTGTCCGCGTCCACCAGGTTCGTGAACACGAAGGTCCCGCCCGGGCGGTACACCGCGGCCGCCTCGGCCAGGACGTTGACCGTGCCCTGGATGGTGTAGGGGTTGGTGTCCTTCTTCTTGGGATGCATGAAGCGCAGGCTCAGTCCGGGGTCCAGGAAAGCCGGCTTGGTCAGCTTGATGCGCTCATGGTAGACCGTATTGACCAGGTCGCTCGTCTTGCCCACGGCCGCGGTCCACACATCCCGGGCGTAGAGCACGTCCACCAAGGTCTTCCCGCGCATGGGCAGGACCGTGTCGTGGCGATTGGCCGTGCGCACGATCTCCCCCTCGGGCGACCGGACATAGGCCCGCGCGATCACCCGCGTGATCGGGATGCCCATCTCCCGGGCCAGCTCGAAAGCCTGGTCCGCGATGGCATGCTGTTCCTTGACCAGGATGACCGCTTCGTTCATCGCGATCTGCACCAGAGGGTCGCACTTGCTCGCGTAAACGATGGGACGGCCGGTCTTCTCGTGCTCGACGGCGTTGAGCTCGATGGCCTCCATGCCCCCCGCCATCTTGTTAAAGATCGTCTTGCGGCCGATGCGCTCTTCCAGGGCCGCGATGAAGTCAGCCCGGAAGCCGTCCGGGAAGAGCTCGTAGGTGCTGGGGTCCACGATGCCCACCATCTCCCGGTGTCCGATGACCGAGTCCGCCGAGGCCGAGGCCTGGTTCAGGCGCATGGCGCAGGTCCTCCCGCCGTCGCGGCCCAGGCGGCCGCGGTGGCGCGGGGCCACGATACGGCCCAGGCCCAGGCGCGAGAAGTTGGGCAGCTTCAGCCGGCCTGGATGGCGGTCGAGCAGGAAGTCCAGGGTCTCCGCGCCCACGGCATCCACGACCAGGAGCAGGACCGTCGCTTTGGGTTTGGCCATGTCTCAGACCTCCGAGGGCTCGGCCCTCTGCGAGAACCACGTGCGCATCCGGTCCAGGGCCGCGGCGAACGAGACCTGCGGCGCGTACCCCAGATCCTGGCGGGCCGCCGTGATGTCGAACCAATGCGCCGTGGTCAGCTGCTGGACCAAAAAGCGGGTCAGCCTCGGCTCCGCGCCCCGCTTGGCCGGATGCAGGGTCTCGCAGCCCCACGCCGCGAGCTTGGCGGCCAGGGGGCTCACCGTCTTGGTGACCGGCGGCAATCCCGCGGCGTTGAGGATGGCGTTGATGACGTCCCATACCGGCAGCGGCTCGCCTCCGGTGATGAAATAGGCCCGGCCCGAGATCAGGCCGCCCGGCGCCAGCTTCTCCAACGCCAGCCGGTGCGCCTCGGCCGCGTCCTCCAGGAAGGTCGTATCCACCTTCTTGTTGAAGCCGCCGATGCGGCGGAGCTCGCCGCTGCGGGCCTTCTCGATGAGCCGGGAGATGAGCTTGTCCTCGCCCGGCCCCCAGACCAGATGCGGCCGCAAAGCCACGGTGGCGAGGCTGGCCGTGTTGCTGGAGAGCACCATCTCCTCGGCCGTGGCCTTGGTCCGGGAATAATAGGAATCGAAGGACCGGGCATAGGACGCGGACTCGTCCCAGCCCTCCACGTCCGCTCCGGTGAACACCACGCTGGGGGAGCTGGTGTAGACCAGCCTCTGGATGCCCAGCTCCTGGCAGGCCCGCAGCACGTTGTTGGTGCCGGTGACGTTGACCTTGTAGAACTCCTCCAAAGGCCCCCAAATGCCCACCTTGGCCGCGCAATGCACCACGGCCTCGGCGCCCCGGCAGGCGGCCCGCACCGAATCCAGGTCGAGCAGGTCTCCGGGAAACTCCACCACGCCTTCCTTGGCCAGCTCCGGGTGGTCGGTGCGCGAGAGGCTGCGCACCTCATGGCCGTGGTAGCGCAGGAGCCGCGCCACCGCCCCGCCTATGAACCCGCTGCCGCCCGTCACCAGGACCTTCATGTGATCCTCCTCTTGGCCCAGACCGCCAGCTTCTCCCGGAATATCTTGGCGTTGTGCCGCACGTCCACCGGGAAGCCCGGATGGAACAGCACCGTGCGGATGCTCCTGGTGTGCGCGAAGCGTTGCGCCGTCTCCAGGAGCTCGCGGCGCACCAGGTCCCGGTCCGCGCCGGGTTCCAGCTCCACGCAGAGCACCGGGGTCTGCCCTGCGGCGGCGGCCACTCCCACCAGGGCGCTGCGCCGCACCTGGGGGTGCTGGTTGAAGACCCCCTCGCAAGGGATGGTGAAGAGGGCCTCGGGCGGGGAGCCGACGCGGTGGCTCTTGCGGCCGCAGAACCACAGCCGGCCCGCTTCGTCGAGATAGCCCAAGTCGCCCATGCGGTGGCGCAGGGAGTCCCCGTCCGGGATCTTGGCCAGGGCCGTGGCCTCGGGCCGGCGGAAATACTCTCGGGTCACCACCGGCCCCTTGACCACGATCTCTCCGATCTGCCCGGCCGGCAGGCAAAGGGAGCCGGACCAGGCGGAGATCGGCTCGTCGCTGATGCGGATGACCTTGACCTCCATCCCGGGCCAGGGGCGGCCTACGCACACGCCGCGCCCCTGCGCGGTCAGCCCCGCCGTCTCTCCGAGGACCTCCGCAGCCGTGATGCAGGCCACGGGCAGAGCTTCCGTGGCCCCGTACGGGGTGTGGATATCCGCTCCCGGCGAGAGCATGCGCGCCAGACGCTCCAGGACCTTGGCCGGCACCGGAGCTCCGGCGGAAAGGACGCGCTTGAGGCTGGGCAGGCAGACCCCGTGCCGCTCGCCGTAGCGTCCCACCGCGTCGAGCAAGGCCGGCGAGCCGAAGAGCTGGACCGCGCCGTGCTTCTGGATGGGCAGGACGATCTCCAGGGGATCGACCTTGGCCGGCCGGGTGGGGTCCATGCGCGGGATGATGGCGCTCTGCCCCAGCGCCACGTCGAAGAGCGCGAAGAGCGGGAAGGTGGCCACCGAGAAGCCTCCGGGCTCGATTCCGAAGTGCGACTGGAGCATGGCCGCCTGGTGCGCGAATATGCCGTGCGTGTAGACCGCGCCCTTGGGCGCCCCCGTGCTGCCCGAGGTGAACAGGATCGCCGCCGTGCCGTTCTCTTGAAATTCGGCGCCGAAGGCGCCGAATCCGCGAGCCCCCCCACGGGGGGGGAGCGCTCCGTCGGGGGACAATGCCGTCTTTATAGTTCTCTTCCCCCAGCCTCCGATCAGCCTCGCCGCATGCGCCTTCGCCGACCCGATGAACGCCTCCGGCGCCGCCTCGTCCAGGCAGCGCCCCATGTTGCGCCAGCCGATCCCCGGGTCCACGAGCACCGGCACCGCGCCGCAGCGGAAGAGAGCGAAGGCGAGCGAGACGAACTCGATGCCGGGCGGGACCAGCAGGGCTGCGCGCACTCCCGGCCCCACGCCGCGCCCCGTCAGGCCCTCGGCCAGCCTGGAGCATCGCTCGTCGAGCTCCCGGAAGGTGACGCTCCGGCCGCCGCAGAGCACGGCGGGACGCTCCGGCACCGCGGCCGCGGCCGCCGTGAGCAGCTCGGATACGCTTTGGAGCCTTACCGACGTCGTCATATCACGCTTTGAGGGGATGCCTCGCCAGGAAATCCTTCACCAGCGGGATGATCTGCTCGCCGGCGTCCTCCAGGACGTAGTGCCCGGCGTCGCGGAAGCTGTGCACTTCGGCCTTGGGGAAGCGGCGCACCCATTCCGCGAGGAAATGCCGGTCGAACACGAAATCCTTCTCCCCCCAGCAGATGAGCATGGGATGGTCCTGGAAGCGCGCCAGGCTCCCGGCGGTCTGCGCCACCAGGCCGTAGGACCGGTCCGCCGGCCCCAGCGGTATGTCCTGCACGAAGCGGTGGACCGCGATGCGATTCGCCCAGGAATCGTAGGGCTCCAGATAGATGCGCCTGAGCTCCCGGCTCATGGGCTTGCGCGTGCAGCACATGCGCGCAGCGGCCACGGCGAAGGCGTTGGCCCCGCGCACGAGCAGCGCGCCCAGGGGGCTGCGGCAGACCCTCAGGAGCCAGGGGAAGCGCTTGCCGGCAGGCAGAGGGAAAGCCGCGGTGTTGAGGATGACCAGCCGGTGGACGCGCTCGGGATGGCGGCAGGCGTAGGCCATGCCGATCATCCCCCCCCAATCGTGCACGACCAAGGTGATGCGGTCCTTGACGCCGATGGAATCCAGCAGCGACTCCAGGTCGTCCACGCGGCTCTTCAGGGAGTAATCGTAGTCTGCGTCGCCGGGCTTGCTGGAGAGCCCGCAGCCGATGTGGTCGGGGACGATGACCCGGAAGGAATCGCTCAAGGCCTTGGCCAGATCCCGGTAGTAGACGGCCCAGCTCGGGTTGCCGTGCACCATGACCACCGGGTCGCCCGAGCCGGCGTCGAGGTAATGCTGGCGCAGAGCGCCGCGGTCGAGGAAACGGCTCTCGAAAGGCAGGGCCGGATGCTTCACCACTCCCACCCCAGCATGAGGCAGTTGAGCCCGCTGCCGATCCCCAGGAAAGCCACCTTGTCCCCCTTGCGCAGGAACTCCCGCTCTTCGGCGATGGCCGCGGTCATGGGCAAGGACACGGTCCCCATGTTGCCCAGGGACTCGTAGGTCTGGAAATCCTTGTCCTCGGACATGCCGAGCTCGGCTAGGACCTGGCTGCGGTGCGGGGCCCCGACCTGGTGGCAGATGGTCCGGTCCACCCCGGCCGAGGTCCAGCCCAGCTCAGTCATCAAAGCGGCCCAGGTGCCGCGGCCCAGGCCCACGCCGTGCTTTAGCACCGCGGCCGCGTCCGTGGACATGGAATCGCGCTGCCAGAGGCAGAGGCCGTGGTGCTGGGGGGCCGTGCGCAGGACTCCTCCGAGCAGACGGTGCCCGGGATTGCCGAAGGAGCCGTCGGTGAGCAGCACACCCACCGCTCCGGAGCCGCCGGTCAAGGTGGCCATGGATAGACGGAAATGGTCCAGGCTTGGGTCTTTCAGCATGCTCGCGATCATGCTGTCGTTGATCTCGCGGGCGGACTCGCAGGACACCACCAGGCCGGCGCGCATCGCGCCGAGCTCTATGGCGTTGGCGACCTCGAAGATGCCGTTCATCACGCCCAGACAGGCGTTGGAGATGTCGTAGACCGCGCAGTCAGGCCGCACGCCCAGCCCGGCCGCGACGGCGCAGGCCGTGGCCGGCTCGCTGGCCTCGCGGCAGACGCCCGCGTAGATGAGGGCGCCGAGGTCCGAGGCCGCCGCGCCGCCCGCGGCCAAGGCCTTGCGCCCGGCCCGGACCGCCCCTGCGGAGAGCTTGAAGCCGGGGTCCCACCAGCGCCGCTCGCGGATGCCGGTCAGGGCTTCGAGCTGGCCCGCCTGCATGCCCAAACCGCGGTAGACCGGGGCGATGCGCTCCTCCAAGGCCGAGGAGGCGACCACGTTGGGCGCGAGCTCGTAGCCGATGGCGTCGAGGAAGACCTTCTTGTAGCGCATGTCCCCGGATCAATCCTCGATGGCTCGGGAGACGGCTGCGACCAAGGCGCCCGCGGCTTGCGCGGCCGCATTCTGAGCGGCCTTCTCGCAGGCTTCAGCCGGGGTGCGGCCGAACGCGGTGGCGTCCTTGGGGGCCAGGCCCGCGACCAGCCTCTCTCCGGGGCTGCCCTGAGCGACCACGGCCTCGGGCCGGAGCGTCGCCCTGCAGGAGAAGCCCACGTCCACGCCCAGGGGCCGTGCGGCTCCGAGCTCCTCGGTCTTGAGCTCTCCCGAGACCGCGATGCGCGCCGAGCCGGCCTGCGCCGCGGGCAGGACCATGAAGCCCTCATCGTCGAAACGACGCGTGAACTCGCTCTGGGCGAGCTTGAGCAGGCCCGACGCGAGCCCCGAAAGCCGGAGGCTCACGCTCTTCCGACTGCGCCGGCGCTCTGCCGCGGCCAGCGCCTCTTTGAGGGCCGCTGCAGCCTCTTCCCGGCTCATGGAGCAGAGCACCCAATACTCCCGGCGGCGCTCGTCTCGGTACTCCTCGAAGCGCTTGCGCCCGAGCACGGCGTCGAACATGCTGCCGGTCATGCTCTCCACGCTCTCGCTGGAAACCTCGGAGCCGTTGCGGGCCTCGGCCTGGAGCGTGGTCTTGACTTCGCCGCGCACCACGGCACGCAGCTTCAAGCTCAGCTTCTGCAGCGCGTCGCTGTAGGCCATGTCGCGCGCCTTCTTGACGCCGCCCGGGTCGGAAGCCTGGTAGGCGCCGAACCCGACCCCGTCGATGCCGGTCCCCTCGGCTCCCGCGGAGCTCACCCAGGCAGGCCGGAGCAAGGCCGGGCCGCCGCAGGAGGCCAACGCGGCGGCCGCCAGGAGCGCGGCTGTGGCGCGCGTCAAAAAGGCTTTTCTCATCAGGATATTCCTCTCGGAACCTCGGCCGGGCTTTGGTGTCAAAAAGGATAGCATTTCACTGCTGTCATCGTTTACGGTACTATGTTACAATCGCAGCCACCCGCAGGAGGCTTGATGAAGAACATGCCCAGACTCGCCGCCATCCTCGCCCTATTGGCATTCCTGGCCGCTTCCGCGTCGGCGGAGCCTCTTGAGAAGCTCGCCCGCAAGCTGGAGACCGGCCTGAAAGGCCAGACGGTCAAGCAGATGGCCGTGCTCAGCTTCCCCTATCACGACGGGACCATGAGCAGCGGCTCCACCATCGTGCAGGAGCGCTTGACCACATTCCTGGTCGAGGGCGGCAAGGTGCAGGTCGTGGAGCGCAGCCTGCTCAAGAAGGCGCTGGAGGAGATGAAGCTGGAGACCTCGGGCCTGATGGACCCGCAGACCACCAAGGAACTGGGCAAGGTCCTGGGCGTGGACGCGGTCTTGATCGGCACGCTCAACGACCTCTCCAAGAAGAAGACCGAGATCAACGCCCGCATCATCCAGACCGAGACCGGCAAGATCCTGACCGCGGGCCAGGCCAGCTTCTCGCGGACCTGGACGGACGAGCCGCGTCAGATATCAGGAGGAACCACCCTGCCGCCGGTGACAGGCCCGGTCACGCCCACGACCCCGGCCAACCCGCCGACGGGACAGTACCTCGGCAAGGCCTTGGTCCAGCTCGCCATCCTCCTCGACACCTCCAACAGCATGGACGGGCTCATCAGCCAGGCCAAGAACCAGCTCTGGCACATCGTCAACGAGTTCGGCGCGGCCGAGAAGGGCGGCAACAACCCCACCGTGCAGGTGGCGCTCTACGAGTACGGCAACGACAACCTCTCCGCGGGTGAGGGCTACATCCGCCAGGTCCTTCCTTTCACCACGGACCTGGACAAGGTCTCGGAGCAACTCTTCGCCCTCAAGACCCGCGGCGGCCAGGAGTACTGCGGCTGGGTCATCCGCGACGCGGTCAACGGCTTGCAATGGGACCCCCATGCCGACGTCTACAAAGCCATCTTCGACGCGGGCAACGAGCCCTTCACCCAGGGTCCGGTGGATTTCCACGAGTCGGTCGCGGCAGCGGCCAAAAAGGGCATCACGGTGAACACGATCTTCTGTGGGCCCCGGCAGGAAGGCGTGGCCATGCAGTGGCAGGCCGGGGCCGAGGCTGGGGGCGGCGACTACGCCAACATCGACCAGGGAGCCCAGGTGGTCTCCGTGCAGGCTCCCCAGGATGCGGAGATCCAGCGCCTTTCCGGCCAGCTCAACGACACCTTCATCGCTTACGGCTCGGCGGGAAAGAAGGCCCAAAAGCGCCAGGAGGCCATGGACAACGCCGCCGCCGCGGCCCCGGCCGCGGCCGGCGTGGCGACCCAGCGCGCCTTGGCCAAGGGCAGCGCCCAATACTCGCAGTCCGCGCAAGACTGGGATGCGGTCAGCGCCATGGAAAGCGGGAAGCTCACAGCAGGAGAACTGCGCAAGGAAGAGCTTCCCTCCGAGATGCAGGCCATGGACGCCAAGGAGAGGGCGGCCTACATTAAGAGAAAGGCTGCCGAGCGCAAAGACATCCAGGCCAAGATCAACCGCCTCAACGAGGAGCGGCGCAAGTACGTGTCCGCGGAGGAGAAGAAACTCGCGGCCCAGGGCGCCAGCCAGACCTTGGGCCAGGCCGTCATCAAGACGGTCCGCACCCAGGCCGCCAAGAAAGGCTTTAAGTTCAAATAGCCGGATCCGAGGAAGGGAATCAGGCCAGCCGCAAGGCGAAATCGGTCATCTTGTAGATGACCAGGCCGTCCACCTTGAGGAAGCCGTCGGCCTTGATGAGCCGGCGCGTTTCGTCCACGGCGGTGACGCAAGCCTCGACGGTGACGAGCTTGTTGGCGGGAATGACCTGGCCGCGGTAAAGCCAGGTATGCTTCTGCCCCAAGGCCATGGACTCGAACCGCTCCGAGGACCCCTTCCAGCGTTCGCGCGCCGCGACCTTCATCAGCTGGACGAAGGACTCCAGGCCCAAGGAGCCCGGGCAGACCGGGTCCTGGCAGAAATGCGCCTTGAAGAACCACTCGGACGGGTCGACCTTCTTCGTGCCGCGGATGAAGCCCAGGCCCTTCGGCCCGCCGTCCGGAACGAAGAAGTCGACCGTGTCCACCATCATGAGCATCTTCTCCGGCATGCCCGACTGCCACAGGGCGGGCAGCAGGCCCCGCGCCAATTCGGCCTGGGGTGCAGCATAAGGCGCCGCGCCGCGCACGCCGACCTGCTCCGAGAGCGCCTTCTTCGAGAAGAAGCCGAACTCGGTGATGCCCTCGTAGACTAGGCGTCCGTTGCAGCGCACGGCCATGTCGTAATCCTGGATGAGCATGCCCGCTGACTGCACGTTCTTGGTCATCTTGACCGTGGTGACCAGCGTCCCGGCCTCAGGGCCGATCTCCTCATACTGCGTCGCGGTCCCGCCCAGGTTCCGGAAAGAAAGGTCGCTTTGGCTCGACAGAGCCGAGCCCACATAAGCGGCCAGCCAGCCGCAGGGCTGCAGGGCCACTTCCAACAGCACGCCGAAAGGCATGAAGGGTTGGCCGTTGGCTTTGAAGTACCAGGCGTCCTTCGGCACGTCGTACTCCGCATCCACCACGCCGCCGGCCGCCAGCTTGAAAGCCTCGCAGCCCTCTATCCTTGTGATGCGGTCTAGAACCTGATAGGGCGGGCCGGGCAGGCGGGCGATCACACGACCGGTGTCGAAAATCTCATAGGGCTTTCCGAAAGCCTCCGAAGGTTTTCCTATGGCAAAGGCCAAGATGCTGTCCGTATCGAAAAGGATCTTCTTCTCGGCTTCTTTCCTCCCAATGACTTTTCCACCCCAGATCCTCTGCAGTTCCGCCCTGTCCGTGCCCCCCATCCTCACGCACATGTCCGTGATGCGCACGATGGGCTTGCCGTCCGCGTACATCAAGGCGTCCGCGATGGCGAAGGGCGCGGGGTCGAAGCCCAGCTCCTTGACCTCGACCTGATAGTGGACCTTCTTGGTCGATGCGATGACCTGCCCGCGGCAGTGCAGGCCGCTGGTGACTCCAGGCACCGGCTCGTACCAGACCTTGGATTTCTCCCCCACCCAGCCCTGCCGCATGAGCAGGATGCGCAAGGTGTGCAGGCAGCACTCGTACATCAAGGTACCGGGCATCACGTTGTCGTCCGAGAAATGGCAGGTCAGATGCCAGTCGTCCGGCCGGATGTCCGCTTCGCCCTTGATGATGCCCAGGGCCCAGCGTCCCCCCTTGGGGTCGAGCTCCACCACCCGGTCGACAAGCTCCATCTTCCCGACAGGCAAGCCCACAGGCTCCTGCAGAGGCAGTCCGGAGAAAGCCGCGCCGAAGCAGGCTGCCAGATCGCCCCGGCGCAGAGCCAGCACCTGTTCGTCAGAGTACGTTTCGCGGCCGAAATCCGGCACCAGCGGAGCCCAATCGGCGGGCTTCTTGCCCGGTTTTGACGCCAGCTCCTCCGGCTTGAACACCACGCCCTTGCCCGCGGCGAGCTCCTCGGATGTGAAGAAGCCGGCGCAGCCTTTGCGCATGCTCAGCAGAGGCTCGCCGTTGACCGTGCTCTCGTAGTTGAAGAAGAAGAACCAGGCCTCGTTGTGCTTCACGAAGCGCTCGATCCTGATGTCGTATCGGATCACATCGCCTGGGACCGGCAGCCCGCGATGGAAGGTCACCTCAGCGTCGAGCAAACGGTAGACGCGCAAGCCCTTGGTCTCGAAGTCTATGCCCAGATAGCCGGAGAGGAACAGGTCGGCCTGTCCGGCCTCCACCGCGATGCAGGTCGGGATGCGGCCGCAGTCCAGGTACCAGGCGCCGGCCTTCACGTCGTGCTCGGTCACCACCCCGCCCGACTTCAGGGACCGCGGCTCGCCCGTGACGCTGACGATGCGGTCCACCAGCATCAGCGGCTCGTCAGGAAGGCGCACCCTGGTCGGATAGGAGTCCGCCTCGGCGAAGAGCGGGCCCAAGGCCTTGCCTATGGAGCCGACGGCGAACTCCATGCACTTGTCCCGGTCCATGAAGCATTGAGTCCCGACACCCCTGGGGGTGTCGGGACCATTCTCGTCGGCTGGCCGATACGCGGGGGGCAGTCCACCTCCCCCCCCACCTTGCATCAGCGCCGTCTGCACCGCGATGTTCTTGAGCTGCGCCTGCGCAAAGCTCTGCGAGAGCCTTAGAAAGACCTCATGAGCCTTCACACCGGCCTCGTGCGCCGCGAGCAACTGCCTCTGCAGAGCCGTCGGAGCGGCCAGGGCGACGGGGACGGGGACACCCAAGACAGCCGGTCGTGCCGGCGCGGCGGGCGGGAAGGCATCCGCCAGGGATGGCGCCACCAAAGCCAGGGCCGGCGCCGCGCTCTTGGCGGCGGGCCTCCAGGTCAGAGGCTTGGGCGCGGGCATGCCCATAGGCACGCTCACCCGGGGCCGCGCCGGGGGCGGCTCCTGGTGGTCGGCCGCGCAGGAAGGCAGGCCGTAAAGAGGCTTCAAGTCCAGCGGGATGCGCTCAGCGATGAGCTGGGCCAGCAGGCGCAGCACCGTGGAGACCTCGTCGGACCCCCGCATGCAGGCGGACCGGGCCGCGTGCGGCAAGGGGCCCAGGATCTTGTCGATCATCCGCGTGGCCGAGGCCTGGGGGCCCAGCTCGATGAAGAGCCGCGCCCCGTCGTCATAGGCCTGGCGCACCAGCCCGGGGAAGTCCAGAGGCCGCGTGGCCTGCGCCGTGATGGAGTCGGCCGCGCTCTCTTTGGTGACCTCGTAGGCCTTGCCCCAGGCCCCGCTGTAGAAACGCATGCCGGAGGGCGCTTGAGTGGGCAGCAGATGCAACTCCCGGTACTGCCGCTCCACGAGCTCCGCGGCCGGGAAATGCACGGTGGAGACGCCCTGCAGGGGCAGGAAGACGCAGCCCAGGCCGTCGACCAGGTTGTCCACGGCCTTGCGGTAGCCTCCGACCACGCACTCGAACGGGGCGTTGACGATCAGGAGCGCCGCCCGCTCCATCCCCTTCAAGGCCATCTTGACGGTGTCGGCGGGGCGGTCTATGACCCCCAGGACCCAGTCCATGCGCTCGTCCGTGGGCAGGTTCCAGAAGCGCCGCGCCGCGTCGCAGGGGCCGGCCAGGTCGCTGACGAACAGGCTCGACTGCTTCATGCGGCGCAGCATCTCGTCGCGGCCGGTCCAGGCGCGCAGGGCGAAGAGCCCGGCGGTCTCGCCCAGGCTGTAGCCCACCACGAACCGAGGCTCGACGCCGAAGCCGCGCACCAGGTCGCTCAAGGCCGCGGCGTGGGCGACCGAGCCGAAGATCATGGCGTGAAAATCCGTCACCACCGAGGCCTCCGCCTTCGCCTCCCAGCCCTCTTCCCAGGAGAAGCGCCACGGCACGAAGCGCTCGGGCACGGACTGGCCGCGCAGGTAGCCGTTCTCCGCGTCCAGCCGCCGCAGGACCTCGGGCCATTGCACGCCCAAGCCTACGCCCATGCCCAGGTACTGGTTGCCCGAGCCCGGGAACACGAAAGCCAGCGCCCCGGCGCCGAAAGGAGCGCGCGTGGTCATCTGGATGCGGTCGCCGGAGATGGGCCGCTCCGGGTTGTCGCGGACGGATTCCTCCGCTGCGGTCATCAGTTCGGCGAGGTCAGCGGCGCCGCGCGCCACGAAGGCCAAGCCGAGCTTGCGCTCCGGATGACTGCTCCGGGCCGCCCACCAGCGGCGGGCCAGGCTCTCCACGTTCGCCCCGGCGTCCTGCTGGGCCAGCCAGGAACGCAGGGCGGCCAGCCCGTCCAAGAGCCCCGCCGAGTCGTCCGCTTCGATGGCGAAGAGGGCCTCGTCCCGCGCACCCAAAGGCTGGCGCCGCTCCGCGGCGCAGCGGCCTGCCTCCGCCGCCTGCGGAGCGGCCTCCAGGACCGCATGGCCGCAGTTGCCGTCCGTGGCCATGGAACTCACGCCGGCCCGGCGCGGCCCTTCGGCGCGGTTGCGCAGCCAGTACTGGGGCCGCAGGGGGACATGGAACCGCTTGGCCGCGGCCGCGAGCTCCGGCAGGGCCTGGAAGGGCCGCATGGGCGGCAGGATCTCCTGGTATAGGGCCAAGGCCGCCTTGACCAGGCCCGCCAAGGCCGAGGCGGCCCCCGCGTGCCCAAGCTGAGACTTGAGGCTGCCCAGAGCGCAGGGCAAGCCCGCCTCGGCCGTGCCGTAGAAATCAGCCAGGGCCTCGGCCTCGACCCGGTCCTCGGCCGGCGCGCCGCTGCCGTGAGTCTCCAGGTAGCCCACGGTGGTGGGATCCACGCCGGCGTCGGAGTAGGCGCGGCCCAGCGCCATCCGGTAGGCGGAGGCGCTGGGCGCGGGCCGGTCGACCCCGCCGGCCGAAGCGAAGCCCAGGCCCTTGATGACCGCGTAGACCCGGTCCCCGTCACGCAGCGCGTCGTCGAGACGCTTCAAGACCACCGCGGCCGCCCCCTCGCCCGGCACGGACCCGTCCGCCGACACATCGAAGGGCCTGGCCGAGCCGGAGACGCTGAAAGGCCGCAGGGCGGCGCTGCCCAGCACAGCGCGCAGGTCGCCGGAGAGGTCCACGGCGCCCGCGATGGCGACCTCGAGCTCGCCTTGCTGCAGAGCCCGGACCGCGGCCTCCACGGCGCGCAGGCCGGAGTTCTCCTCCGAGGCGATGGCGAGGCTCGGGCCGCCGACTTGGAACTCGCGCGCCACGCGGCTGGCCACGATGCCGCCCAAAGCGCCCATGGTCCGGTTGGCCGAAAGGGCCGGGCCCGCGGCCTCGCGCAGCAGGCGGACCCACTCGGCTTCCTCCTCGGGGGATAGGTCCCAGCCCAACTCTTTAGCCCAGCGCCGGCCGGTCTCGGCCAAGGCCCAGCGCAGGTCGAAATTGGTGGCGTTTAGGTCCAGGCCCAGGCCGATGAAGACCCCGGCCGACTCGCCCGGGAAGGACTTCAAGGCCGCGTCCTTGACCGCTTTGGCCGCGGTGTCGAGCATGAGGAGCTGCTGGGGGAGCATCTCCTCCATCTCCTTGGGAGGGATGCGGTAGTCCGCGGCCGCCACGCTCACCTCCGGGAGATAGTGTCCGGGGTAGCGAGGCGCCTCGCCGCTGCCCCACCAGCGCTTCTCAGGCGAGGAGAGGGCGGCCTGCGATCGCCCGCCCAGGACATGCTCCTGGAACCGACGCAGGCCCGAACAAGCCCCGAAGTTCGCCTCCATGCCCACGATGGCTACTGGTATGGCCGCGGCCTCCTTGGCCGGCGAGACCGGGACGCTCGTCCCGTGGTGCTTGCGCGGCAAGGATAGGTGCTCTTCGATCAAGACATGCGCGTTGATCCCGCCGAAGCCGAAGGCGCTGACCGCGGCGCGGCGCGGGGTCTTGGCGTCCCGGCTATCCCAGTCCGAGCACTCGACGGGGACCCGGAAAGGGCTCTCCTCCAGGGCCAGCGCCGCGCCGGCCCGGCAGAAGTTGGCGCTGGGAGGCAGGAGCCGGCGCTGCAGGGCCAGGAGTGTCTTCATCAGGCCCGCGGCGCCTGCGGCCGTGAGCAGGTGGCCGACGTTGGACTTGACCGAGCCGATAGGGCACTGACCCGCGCTCCACCCCCGCTCGCCCCAGAGGGCTTTGAGGCTGGCGACCTCGATGGGGTCTCCGGTGGGGGTGCCGGGCGCGTGGCATTCGACCAGGTCCACCTGGGACGGCGCCCACCGCGCCTCCTGATAAGCGGCGCGCATGGCGCGCAGCTGCCCGGGCGTGTTGGGCGCCAGGAGACTGCCGCCCACGTCGTTGGAAAGGCCGATGCCAGCGATGACGCCGTAGACCCGGTCGCCCGCGCGCAGGGCGTCTTCCAGGCGTTTGAGCACGAACATGCCCGCGCCCTCGCCCACGACCAGGCCGTCGGCGGACTCGTCGAAGGGCGCGGGCCGGCCCGAGGCGGACAGGGCGCGCAGCTGGGAGAAGCCCATCTGGGTGTAGAGGCTCTCCGGCCGGGAAACGCCGCCGGTCAGCATGGCGTCGGCGCGGCCCGCGCGCAGCTCGTCGCAGGCGAGCTTCAAGGCGTAGAGGGAGGAGGCGCAGGCCGCGTCCAAGGCGAAGCTCCCCCCGCCCAGGCCCAGGCCGCGCGCCACGACCCCGGCGGGCAGGCCGGCCACGAAGCGGTTGAGGGGGTCGGTCTTCCTGGCGACCGGCAGACGGCGGCCCAGGAGCTTCTCCGAGATGACCGGCAGCAGGAGTTCCCGGGTCAATGCGGAGGCCGAATCCGTGGGCAGGACGATATTGCCCATGATGACGCCCACGCGCGAGCGGTCCACGCCTTCAGTGCGCGCGTCGCGCCAGGCTGAACGCGCGGCGTGCAGAGCCAGGTGGAAGACGGGGTCGAGCCTGGACAAGAAGCCGGCTTCAAGCTCAAGCCCGTCGTAGTCGAGCCGGAAGCCTTCGATGAGGCAGGCCTTGGCGCAGTAGACCTTGTCCGCGGCGGGCCGGGCCGGGTCGAAGGCCTCGGAGGGCGGCAGGATCCAACGCCCCGAAGGGACCTCGCGGCTCGCGCAGCGGCGCTGCGCGATGTTGTCCCAGAAGCGGCCCAGCTCCGGGGCATCCGGGAAGATGCCGCCGATGCCGACGACCGCGATGGGGACTCTCTCTGTCATTTCCCCTTGGCGGGATAGATCGTGAAGGCCGAGGCATCCTCCGCCCAATCGAAGGCGGAAGCGTTGAGCTTCTGCATGACGCCCAGGTAGCCGCCGCGGGCCGGGTCATAATAGCTGGCCTGCAGCGGGACCTTGGTCGCCACCAGGCGTATGACCTCGGCGGAGACCGGGGGACGCCCCTCGGGCAACTGGGCTGCCACATAGACTCCACGATTGACGGTCTGCTCGTCCGGATAAGTCCAGGTCTGCCCGGCCCGGATCCGGGCCTCCGGGACGAACTCGTTGGGCACCAGCAAGGAGGTCTCGGAGTTCATGCCCACGTCGTAGAGATAAAGATAAGCGTCGCGGGTCGAGGTCACCGTGATCACGGCCCGGTCGCTCTCCACGAAGTGGTCCTGGGAGAGGGAGAGCCCGACCTGGAAGTCCTGGTCGGCGTCGGCGGGACGGTCCTTGATGCAGGCGCGCAGCGCGACCGCATAGCCGCATTGACGGCAGTCGCCCAGGTCGCAGTATTGGTCCAGCGCGACCTTCTCGTTGATGATGCGACCGCGGCGGGTGGTGCGCAGGATGCTCTCGATGAGATTGGTCTGCCCGCGCAGCCCTTCCTGCTGGAAATCCAGGGAACGCGAGTTCACGTCCACGCCCAGGAGGTCGTGCATGGCGGCGTTGCGCGCCTTCTCCATGGCCGCGGCGCGGACCTGGCTGCGGCTCTGGTCCTCGTTGACCGTCACCTTGGCCTCGGCTCGGACCCAGGTGCAGCCGAGCTTGGGGTCCTTCTCTCCGATCTGCGAGGAAGGCGCGGGCGACTCCGGCACGGCCGCAACGGCGGCGGGAGCCGGGGCGGTCTTGGCCTTCTTGGCTTCGCCAAGACCCGGCTCGACCTCGTTGAGGGACTTCTCTGCCCTGGCCTTGACCGCCTCATAGTCCGGCTTGGTCGCCGTCGGCTTGGCCTTGGCGCCCGCGCAAGCGGTCGCCCCCAGGATGAGAGGAAGGAGCAGAAGGCATCGCCTCATGTCATCCCCCCACCGCCACGGTGTTGCGCCGGAAGGCTTCGCCCAGCGACTTGTCCACCGTGCACTCGCAGCCGTCCAGCCGGGCCAGCAAGACGCCGTCCTGTCCCAGGAAATCCATGTCGGCGCTGACCAATCCGTCCGTGGACTTCGTGATCCGGGCCCGGATGACGCAGCCCGGCTCGGGCAGGCGCCGGTACTGCCGGTAGCGCCCGACGCGGCAAGGCAAGCACGGCGCCCCCAGCTTCTCGCAGGTCCACAGGATCATGGCCTGGAAGGCGGCGTCGAGCGCCGCCGGGTCCGCGAGCCAGGCGTCGCGCCAAGGCTGCCGCATCCAGTTCTTCGGCGGCAGAGCCTGTCCCGCATGGACCACGATCCCCGACTGGGAGCACCCGGCCACGGAGCGGATGAACCTCATGTCCGGGCCATGGAAGAGGATATCCCGGTACGCCCTCTCCACCGTCCGAGCATAGGGTTGGAGCGCGAAATCAGGCATCGCGGCCGGAGCGGCCGGGAGCTTCCCCGCCAAGACCACGTCCGCGCTCGCATGCAGGACCGCGCCCGGGCCGCGCAGTTCCGCTCTCACGATGTAGCCGCCGTCGGTCTTGACCGCCCGGCCCGCCCACAGCGTCACCGGATACTCCGGCTGCTTGAGCAGCACGCCCTTGTAGACGCGCATGCCGTCCAAACCGTGGAAACGCAGTCCCGGCTGGCCGTGCAAGGCCGTGTGCGCCAGCCACTCCGCGATGAAGGCGAAGGGCAGGACCGGCGCGCCGTTGATCACGTGCGAGGACAGGAAGGGGAAGTCCGCGACCGACACCATGCGCTCGAACACGGCAGAGAGGTCCAAGGCCCGGACCTTGCCCGCGGGCAAGGCCGCGGCCGGCCTGGCGATGGCAACCACCTCGACCGCGCGGCCTTCACCTGAGAGTTCGCGCACCAGGAACCGTCCCCCCTCCTCCAGGCCGATCACGCCCACGCCCTCGGAAGCGAAGAGCTTCTTCAACGGCTCGTTGACCATGCCCCCGTCCCACGGACCCCAGTCGAAGGCAGCGACCCGGCAGCCGGCCAGCCGCCGCGAGAGCAGGCGCGCCGTCTTATTGAGGACTTCGTTGGCCATGGCGTAGTCGGACTGCCCCGAGCGGCCGAAGCGCGCCGTGGACGACGAGAACAACGCCAGGACCTTGAGCTGGGCGAGGTCCAGCGCCTGGAGCAGGTGGCGCAGGCCCGCCACCTTGGTCAAGAACACCGAGTCGAACTGCTCGGGCGTCTTGTCAGCGATGAGCTTGTCCGCCAGGACCCCGGCGCCGAAGACCAGTCCCCGGATAGGGCCGTGCTCTTTCTTGATTCGGGCCAGAGCCTCGGCCAAGCCATCGCAGTCGCGCACATCGGCCTGCACATAGACCGTACGGCTGCCCAAGGCTTCCAGGGCCGCCATATGGGAGCGGATCTCCCGGCCGGCCAGCACCGCGCGGCAGAGTTCGCCGGCCTCCTTTGGGGTCTTGTCCTTGAAGCGGCCCAGGATCGACTTCTTGAGCTCGGCCTCGCCGCGGCAGGCCTTGAGCCAGTCCTCCTCCGCGCCAGGCAGGGGACTGCGGCCCATGAGCACCACCATAGGCCGGCAGGCCTTGGCCAAGGCCAAGCCCGCCTGCGCGGTCACGCCGCGCGCGCCGCCGACCACGAGCACCACGTCCGAGCTCTTGAGGGGCAGGACCCCGGGTTCCGGACTGGCCTTATCCTCGAGCTCCAACTCCTTGCGCCCGGAGGAGGAGAGGCCCACCTCGAGCGTCCCGCGGCAGAAGAGCTCGGCGGCCACGGCCTCGGCGGCGGAAACCGCGTCGTCCCAGCCGGAGGCCAGGTCGAGAGCCTTGCAGCAGACCTCGGGCCACTCGTGCGCGGCGGTCTTGGTCAGGCCGGCCAAGCCGCCCTGCACCGGGTCCTGCTCGGATCTGAGGCCCGAAAGTCCGAAGACTCCGTCGAGACGGGCGACCGTAGCGAAGACCGCGCCGCCGTCATGAGCCGCGCGGCGCAGGGCCGGCAGGGCCAGGCGGGCCAGGCTGAAGGCGCGGCGCAGCAGGTCCTCGGATGCGGGCTGCCAGAGCTGGTCGGGCTCCAGCCTGGAGACCGGGGCCAGGATCACCAAGCCGGCCAAGGCCGGCGGGACTTGCAGAGAGCCCAGCTGCTCCAGGGAGACGATCTCGGCCTTATGGCCGCGGGCCTTAAGGTTGTCGGCCAAGGCCTTGGCCAGGCCGTTGCTCTCGTTGGCGATCCAGATAGGGAGCTTGGCGTCGAGCCGCAGGGACGGCCCCTGGGCCTTGCGCTCCACCGCGTGCAGCACGGAACGGGTGAGCACGCTCGCTGGGGCTGCTTGGGCCGAAGGGACCGGGTCAGCCGCAGGCTTGGGCAGCTCCACCGTCTGGGAGAGGTAAGCCGTGATCTGCCGCAAAGTGCGCAGTGTGCCCAGGTGCTCGGGCTTGACCTTGGGGGCGGCAGGCAGCTTCTCCTGGATCGCGGAGAGGATCTCCACGCGCTTGATGGAATCGATGCCCAGGTCGGACTCCAGGTCCATGTCCGGATTCAGCGACTCCGGCGGATAGCCGGTCTTCTCCGAGACCACGGCGAGGAGAACGGCCTCCACGCCGGGAGCCGCGGCCGCTGTCGGCGCCGGGGCCGGAGCTCCGGCCGAGAGGAACTCGGCGATCTTGCGCAAGGTCCGCAAGGTGCCCAGGTGCTCGGGCTTGACCTTGGGCGCGGCAGGCAGCTTCTCCTGGATCGCGGAGAGGATCTCCACGCGCTTGATGGAATCGATGCCCAGGTCGGACTCCAGGTCCATGTCCGGATTCAGCGACTCCGGCGGATAGC